>JACMNZ010000023.1 GCA_014378285.1 Pseudopedobacter sp. | reverse complement strand
GAATTTGAAGAATCTAGGTTAAGTACGGCAAAACATAACTGGCACAACAATGCTATTTATTTAAAACAATTTTATAACATCGGTAAACAAAAAAGTATTGATAGTGCTAGCAATGTATTGCCCACCCAAAGAGTGAGTTATACCCTGCAATATCAAACCCAAAAATTTTATTTTACAAATGATGGATTTGATCGTACAGGCTTATTAAAGAATTATTATATTTACCAAGATTCTTCTAAAACTGGCGACAGCACTAAGCTTAATCACCTAAAAAATGAGTTTAATTACAGTTTTTATTTAAGAGGAAAAAGTGTTTCTTTTTTAAGGAACGAGTTAAAAGTTGAGGTTGGCATTAAACATGATTTTTATAATTATGAACAATTTACTTTTAAAACCAATTTCCAAGATATTACCTTAAAAGGAAACGCAACTTATGGTTTTAATGATAAAGCAAATTTAAATGTTAAAATTTCTCAAATCATCCAAGGCCGTAATTTTGGAGATTTTCTTTACGAGGCACAATCAGAGATTAAATTAGGAAATAAGATAGGAAGCGTAATTTTTGAAGGATATACGCAAAACCAAAGTCCAGCTTTGATTTATGAAAGGCAATTAACCAATCATTATCGCTGGAATCAAAGCTTTAAAAAAACTACCACACAACATTTAAGCTTCTCTTATATAGTTCCTAAATTCTATTTAAAAGCTAAAGCCGAGTATTATCTAGTAAATAACCATTTGTATTTTGGGGAGGGTTTAGATAGAGATGCTTTGCCGGCACAATTTGGTGGAGCAATTAGTTTATTGAAACTGAGTTTGAGGAAAGATTTCAAATTTGGCAAATTCACTTTTGAGAACTATCTAGTTTATCAAAAAACTGATAATGAAAATATCCTAAGAACACCAGATATTTATACCTTCCACAGCTTATATTTTTCACAGAATTTCTTTAAAGTTTTAAAAACGGATATTGGGATAGATGTAAAATATTTTAGTAAATATACAGCATCTAAATATGCGCCAGCCATTGGTGCTTTTTATAATGGAGGCAACAATCAGTTTGACACCTTCCCTATTGCAGATATTTGGGTAAGGACCAATTGGAAAAGAGCCAATTTGTTTTTACGTTACGATTATTTAAACCAAGGTTTGTTTAGCAAAGGATATTACACAGTTAATCGTTACCCGATGCCTTATGCTTTGGCTAAATTTGGAGTGAGCTGGAATTTTTACGATTAAGTTTGATTTAAATTGTCTGAATCAGGGATTTTTAGAATTATAAGATCTCCAGTATTAAACTCATTCAACATTCAATTCAGATTAGTGAAATTCTCTCATTTTAGGATTAGTGTTCATTAATGTTATTTGCGGCAAAAAAACTCCCCTCCCTTTCTAAGTTTAATTTTTGTACACTGTAGTTTAATAAACTCACCAATACAAATGCAAGAAATTGGTAAGATAATTGTAACAATTAACTGTCAAATAAATTTAAAACAATGAAAAATTTAAAAAAAGTAATCAAAGTTGCATTAGTAATCAGTCCGATTGTTGTTTTAGCATCTTGTAACAGCAACAAAGCTAAGTATGAAGATTTAGCAACAGGAGAAAAAGTTTATATCATAAAAGATTCGCAAACCGGTATGGCAATGGATAGTATTAGTCAAAAACCTGTAATGTTTTATGTGGATTTAGACACAAAAGATACCATTAACGGTAAAACTGGTGAAGTGGTAAATAATAAAATTGTTAAAGATGCCGAAGGAAAATATGAAATGGCAAAGAGCGATTTAGAACAGCAAATTGATAATATGAAATCTGAGGACGATGTGAAAATTAAAGTTGAAAACGATGGCGATTATAAAATCAAAACAGATGATAAGAAGATAAAAATTGAAGATGGAAAGGTTAAAATTAAAACCGATAATTAGTAAATTATGAAAAAGATAGTTTTAGGTATGATGGCAGCAGTTAGCATATTAACGGCTTGCAACAATGATAAAAAAGATGCTTCAAAAAATGGGGATAGCACTTCTGTTTCTATGGATGCCAATGATTCTATGACAACCATGGATAAGCCCGTTGTAAAACCTGGTAAATATAAAAACCTTTCTACTGGCGAGGATATTGAAATTACAAGAGACGAAACCACAGGAATTGCAGTTGACAGTAAAACACAGCTTCCCGTTCAGTTTTATTACGACCCAATTACTTTGGATACTTTGTATCAAAACGGTATGAAAGTAAATAATATGTTGGTAAGCTTAGGAGATGGAAAATATAAATTAGATGATATGAAGATTAAAATTGATGGCGATGAAATCAAAATCAAAACTGATACATCTAAAATTAAAATAGATAATGAT
>JACMNZ010000216.1 GCA_014378285.1 Pseudopedobacter sp. | reverse complement strand
TTTTCACAAGTTACCAGCCCAATGGGAACCGGGCTGGTCTTGCGAATGTCAATCATAGGGTTTTTGACAAATTCAGGTTACACACCATGAAGCCCTGAATAAATAAGAACTTATTTACTGTAAAAATAATGGTATAGGGAATGGGATTTTTACGGGAAACCGTAAAACGGGATTTTTTATATTACGCCAATGTCTTTGCAAAAAGCAACCAATTGTTCGTTTTTAGAAAACCCTAAAGTTTCTTTAATAAAGTTGAGCCTCTTTTCTATACTGCTGAGGCCAGATGGTTTTATTTGTTTAGCCTCTAAAACTTGGGGAATGTTTTTTTGGGGTATCCCTTGTGCCAGCAGATTGATGATAGAAATATCATAATTGCCAAATTCAAAGGTGTTTTTTTGGTTGATGGATTGCCTCAAAGATTTACTGATGTAGTTTTTATTTTTTTCTATGGCCAATAAAGCATTTTTTAACTCTTCTACATCTCTCCTCGCTTTGCGTACATAAGCATTAATTTCCAATTCTTTAAAAAGATTATCTATAATCGCCATTTTACTTTCGCTAGAAAAAACCAATATTTTAATTTTTGGTAGTAGGTTTCTAACGGCTTTAATCAGCTCTATACCGTCAGCAATTTTTTGAGGTCTGCCATCATCCTCAAAAGAAAGATCGGTAATCAAAAGTTCAAAAGGATGGTTCTCTTCAAAAGATTTCTGAATTTGTAAAAAAGCATCGTCACAGTAATAAGTGTACATAAATTGTGAAATGCCTAAATCTTCTAAGGTTTTCCTTACAGAAATATTTGCGCTTTCATGATCTTCGGCAATCAGTACTTTTTTAATCATCTTTATTAACTAGATAACGGAAATTGGATGGTTATTTCTAATCCCCCATTTTTGCCATTTACAAAATTAATGTTCCCGCCAATTTCATTTATACGGTTTCCCGTATTTCTAAATCCATTACCAATTTTATGGTGTACGGGCAAACCTTTTCCATTATCCTTGTAATAAATTTTAAATACATCATTGTCTTTAGTAAATCTTAAAACTATCTGATTGGCATTGCTATGTTTTTTCATGTTTACCATTATTTCCAATAATACTTGATGAAGCTCATGTTTAATGATAGGTGTTAAATTTTCCCATAAAGAGGCATCGTTTCCAGAGATAATTATCTTTTTATTTTCTGTAGCAAAAGAACTGAGCAAATCTTTTACAAGTTCTTTGAAATTTGTGTTAGCATTATTATACCTGCTGTCTTCATAAGAAATATCTCTTGATTTTTCATACAAAATTTCCATATCATCCAATAATTTTTCTTGGTTTAGCTTAACGTTGTTTTCCATTGCCGACATTAACCTGTACAAACCATTGGCAACCACATCATGTACTTTTTTAGAAGTTTTGAGCTGGCTTTCCCTTATGGCTTTTTCGGCTTCTAAACGCAACCTTTCTTTACGCTTTTTATACCAAAAAAAAGTTCCTAAGCTTCCAGTTATCAATAAAAAAAGCAAACAACCAATGTATCCGTTTCTGTAGTTGTTTTCTTTTTGAAGTTTTAAATTATCTGCTTTATGTTTTTCGGTCTCGTACCTAATTAGGGCAAATTGGTTTTTATCCCTGCTTCTTGCTGTTTTCAAACTATCATTTACGTTTTGGTATAGCTCAAAATAGATTTTAGAACTGTCTGCTTTACTCAGTTTAACCAATTTTTTTAATGCCTCTAATCGGTCGTCGGGTAAATTCATTTTGCCCGCCAAAACATACATTTTCTTAGTAAAAAATAAAGCAGAATCTGGCTTAGATTTTTGATAATAATCAGAAAGGTATCCATAACTGGCACATTGTCCCCATAAATCTTTTTGTTGTTTACGGATATTTAAAGCTTTAAATAAGGAAGATGCAATGTTTTGTTTTGGGTTTTGAAGCCATTTGGTGTAAGCGTAGTTTGATAAAACACGAGCGTAATCTAAAGGCAGAATTTCTTTTTTCAAAATCTGAGTGAAAATATGTAATGCTTCCTTATAATCTTTATTTCTTTGATAAGCATTTGCGATATTATTTTGAACTACTAAAATTGTTAAACTGTCGGTAGCGAATTCTAAACATTTTTGATAAAATTCAATTGCTTTTTTATACTCTTTAAGCTGATTAGAACTTATTCCTAAATTGTTATAATTAGATTGCAAATAAACATGATGACTAAAGCTGTCCGTTTTAAAATAAGGAAGCGCATCCAAAGAAAGTTCTTGCCCACCAAAACTGTCTCCGTGTGCGGTAGCAATGATGGCCATATTTACCAAACATTTGCCTGCCATAAAACTATCTCTATTTATTAGAAAAGCATCTTTTGCTTGGTTAAAATAATAAAAAGCGCTATCGGTTTTTCCAGATTCCCTAAATTGAAATGCGGTTGTATAAATTAAATTTTCATTAGAAAGATTGGGCTTATTTGTTTCTTTTTTACAAGAACAAAAAACCAGTAGAACAAAGATTAAATTTTGATAAAGTTTCAAATTAGGATGTTTAGCCTAAATTAAAAAAATATTAAAAAGGGCGATAAGAAATCGTTCAATAATTTTTAAATTTTTTTATTATTTGTTAAAAGAGATTAATCCTTACCGCCCCGTAATTTAATTTTCAGTTAATGGAGGAGGAGGTAATTGCCCAGTATTTCCACCAGTTCCCGTTCCGCTACCGCCACCGTTATCTTCGCCATCATCACCTGCAGAATTGGAGCTCATTGTTGTTCCATCATTTTGATGATGATTATCTGTGTTTGAAGGGCTTGCCAATCCCAATAAAATGGCAATTAATAATTGAATCATTATTAAAAAATTTAAGGGTGTAATAATGCAGCTCCGCCAAACCTTTTCAGCGGGATTACTACTTTTTGTTCAAGAGGCGCCTCTTAAATTTTTGGGAAGGTTTTTGAGATTCAATTGTAGAAGCAAATAATTGCTTCCCAGGTCAATGGTTTAATTCCACAAAATCCTCTCGTTTTAGAAGTCTTCTTTTATTTGCTTGATAGCTCATCAAAACGAAACTGGCTTCCGAAAACAAAGGTGTGGCAGATTGGAGAATCGAATGTAAATGGTTCCGGTAATTCCAATTTTTCTGGCAGAATTCCGATTAATACGAATGGATTCCTTAAATTTTAGCTAATTTTAAAATATAGATTCCGTAAAAGAATGTTTTCAGAGTATAAGAAACAGGTATTAAAAGTTTATGAAAAGCAAAAAATAGATAATAATTTGTCTTTAAACCTACAACGGCCTACTCCTGCAAAAATAAAAAGCGAATGTTTAAACGTAATTGCAGAAAGGTATTCGCCTAAAGAGGATGAACAAATTCTCCAAACGTTTTTTGGCGCTCAAAACGGAGCAAAAGAATATTTATCTTCAATCAAAAAATTTGACATTGATAAGTTTAGACCGCTCTTAAATTTTTTGAAAGGATTTACCAACCATACTGAAGATAAAAATATAGAGTTACTGGCTTTTTTGCTTAACTTTAAACCTCGTCCACATCTTTTTGATTACGATTATCAAAACATCAGGATTGAAGAAAACCAAGATTTAGAAAGCGAAATTGTTCCGAAAGGAAAAATCTTAGAAAATCAACCATCCATTAAACAAAGTGAAAAAAGCGAAGTAAAAAAACAAGGCGTTATAATTGGGTTCAAGAACTATCCATCAACTAAAAAGCGCAAATATTTGTTGACTTTTATAGCTGTCATTTGCTTAATAAGTATAATGGCTACTATTTTATCAAAAAGAAAAAGTATTAACGCTTTATTAATTGCATCACAAACAAACCAAAATTGTATGTATTGGACAAAAGATCACTTTAAAATGATTGATTGTGAAAGGAATAATCTTAACGTACAAACAATTGCTTACGATGAAATCAAATTTAATGATCAAAAAAAAATTACAAGAATTGATACACTCACGGATGCCTGTATTGGAAAGATCTGGTATTCAAAAATTGATAACAATATTGAGTTTTTTACCGCGGCGGGGATGCATCCAGAGCATATAGAAAATTCTTTAAAATTGATAACAAAGCATATTTATGAAAAGTATATCAAAAAAAAGGACAGTCTTAAATCAGTAAATTCTTTAAACTCATCTAAACAGTAATTAAACATTAATGATACAACCTCCAAGCCTAAAAAAAGGAGATAAAATTGCCATTACTTGTCCGGCCAAAAGCTTAAAAGAACCAATGATAGATGCTATAAAACTGTTAGAATCTTGGGGATTGGAAGTTGTTTTGGGAGTGACGATAAGTGCCACTTTCCATCAGTTTGCTGGAACAGATGAGTTGAGAACATCTGATATGCAAAAATTTATTAATGATAATGAAATCAAAGCCATTATTGCTGCCAGAGGTGGTTATGGATGTATTAGAATTGTAGATGAGATTGATTGGTCGCCATTATTAGCTACTCCAAAGTGGCTGATCGGTTTTAGCGATATTACTGCATTTCATTTACAATTACAAAGCATGGGCTTGCAAAGTTTACACGCCCAAATGCCCTCTACCATTAAGGAAAGCAGCAAAGAAGGTTTAGAATCTTTAAAAAAAGCGTTGTTTGGAGAGGCTTTAATCTATGAAATTGATCCTCATGAAAAAAATAAAATCGGGGAAAGCCAAGGAGAATTAATAGGCGGTAATCTCACGCTTTTGACTGCTTGCATCAATGCAAAAAATGATATTTTTTATGATGGAAAAATTCTTTTTATAGAGGAAGTTGGTGAATATGAATATGCTATTGATAGGATGATACGTACTTTAGACAGAGCAGGAAAGCTTAAAAATCTGGCCGGTTTAATTGTTGGAGGTTTTACGGATGTTAAGGTAAATGATATTCCATTTGGATTTTCTGCCTTTGAAATCATTGAAAAAGTAGTAGCTAAATATAATTTTCCTGTCTGTTATAATTTTCCTGCAGGACATTTACCAGATAATAGGGCATTAATTTTGGGGAAAGAAGTGAAATTTAATGTTCAAAACGAAAAAGTAAATATTAATTTTTAACTATGGCATATTTATCTAAAGTTTACAATTACAAAGATTTGGGATTATTAGTTGGTCGCGTTGGTTTAGGAGGCATGATGATGTTTCATGGTTTGCCAAAATTAATGGCTAGCCCTGCCAAATGGGCGGCATTAGGCGGAACAATGCAAAATTTAGGTATTAATTTTTTACCAACGTTTTGGGGTTTTATGGCTGGTTTTTCTGAAGGATTTGGTGGATTATTAATTATTTTAGGTTTACTTTTTAGACCTGCAGCAATATTTATCATCTTAACTTTAATTGTTGCAGTTACCAATCACTTTGTAAGCGGCGAGGGTTGGATTGGAGCATCACATGCTATTGAGACGGGTTTAGCTTTTTTCGTTCTGTTTTTTGTTGGCCCCGGGAAATATAGTGTTGATAAAAAGTAAGGTTATCCAGATGTTGATAGCTTGAGTTTTTTTCTAGATTAAAGTTTAGGTAGGAGCAATGTTTTTTGTAGGTGTGAGCGTTAACGATTGAAACGGCATCCTTTTTATTTGTCATCCTGAGCGAAGTCGAGAAGGATAGCAAATAAAAAGATATAGTGAAAAGCGTGTTAAAACGCCCAAATTAATTCTAATAAAAAAATAACTCCAAATCACATTACTACTTACGTTAATCTAAAAAAAGAACATCTTAAATTTTTAAACCAGCATAATAATCTACCGATAAAAAAGTCTTTATTTCAAATTAAAATCCCAGTAATAAAACAGATGTGCTATTTTTGGGGCATGAATATTTTAATCCTTGGTTCTGGCGGTAGAGAAAGTGCATTCGCTTGGAAAATTTCTCAAAGTACTTTATGTAGTAATTTGTTTATCGCTCCGGGCAATGCCGGTACTAGTACCTATGGAAAAAATATAGGCCTAAAAATTACAGATTTTGAAGGAATCAGAGATTTTGTATTAAAAAATAAAGTCGATTTAGTTTTAGTTGGTCCAGAAGAGCCTTTGGTTAAAGGTATTCATGATTATTTTTTATCAGATGATGATTTAAAGAACGTAGCTGTAATTGGTCCTAAAAAAGATGGAGCACAGTTAGAAGGTAGTAAGGATTTTTCTAAAATTTTTATGGAGAAATATAATATCCCCACTGCCCATTCACATACTTTTACCATAGAAACTTTAAGAGAAGGACTAAATTATCTGAAACACCATCAAATGCCTGTGGTATTAAAAGCGGATGGTTTAGCAGCAGGAAAAGGAGTTTTGATTTGCACAAATTTACAAGAAGCACAACAAGAATTAACCTTAATGTTGGCAGAGGCTAAGTTTGGAGCAGCAAGTGAAAAAGTGGTTATAGAAGAGTTTTTGACAGGTATAGAGCTTTCTGTTTTCGTTGTTACCGATGGGAAAGATTATGTGATTTTACCTTCTGCAAAAGATTATAAACGAATTGGAGAAGGTGATACTGGACTAAATACAGGCGGAATGGGTTCTGTTTCTCCGGTTCCTTTCGCCGATGATGCTTTTATAAAAAAGGTAGAAGAAACTATTGTTATCCCAACTATAAATGGACTTTTAGCAGAAAAAATAGATTACAAAGGTTTTATCTTTATTGGATTGATGAACAATAATGGTGAGCCAAGTGTGATTGAATATAACTGCCGTATGGGCGATCCGGAAACGGAAAGTGTTTTACCAAGGATAGAAAGTGATTTTTTAGCACTTTTAAAGGCTGTAGCCGATGTAAAAATAAAAGATTATCAACTAAAAATATCTGATAAAACGGCGGCCAGTGTAATGTTGGTTTCAGCAGGCTATCCCGGAGAATATATAAACGGAAAAACGATTACCGGCTTAGAAAATATTAAGGAAAGTATCGTTTTCCATGCAGGTACAGATTTGGATAACGGTATAGTGAAAACTAATGGTGGCAGGGTTTTGGCGATTACAACTTTACAAAATAACCTTTTTGAGGCTTTACAACAGGCTACAGCCGATGCTGGAAGGGTTTATTATGATGGAGCAACGTTTAGAAAAGATATAGGATTTGATTTATTGTAGATTATTGGGTAAAAAAATCCTTAATCCACATAAAACCAATAATTAGAAATAAACTTTTATCTTTATAAAGCGTATTAGATTCAATTTAATTATGTGTAAAACGAGAGGATATATTTTAGGACTCATAGCATTATTAATGGTGCTATCATCCTGTCGTAATAATTACGAATGGATAAACATCAATCCAGAGAAGATTCAAAAAGCTAGAAAATACGTCCCTCAGAGTGATAAGGTAAATCAGGTTGATATCACTATCGATTTAAAAGAAAAAGATAAAACCGTTTATTACAACGAACCAATAGGTTTTTTTGCTGATCATGAAAAAGGCACTTTAACAAAAATCCCTTACACTGAAAAAAAAAAATCAAAGTCATCCGTTAAAAAAAACAGTTATTTAACACTCAGTAATTCTTCTGTATCTACTCCAAAAAAAACTGTTAAAATGCAACCATCAAATCCAATGGTCGTGTCAAAATCATCAACTGCAAAGAAAATAAATGGAGCTTTAAAATTACCTGTAAAGTCATTAACAAAACAAAAAAAAACTTTAAAATCGGTTAACGGTAACTTAAAACCAATTGATAAAACAGCTTCAGAAATGCGGGCTTTAGCATTTAATGACATCAAATCTAAAAATCCAGAGATAGAATTAAAATCAAATCAAAACCTAAGAAGAGGCAAAAGTTTATTATGGGTAGGTTTAGTTTTAGGGATTGCAGGATTAGTTTTAGGATTTATTTTTGGAAGGTCTGCTTTTATTATTTCAATAGTTGGGGTGGTTTTCGCCGCTATCGGTTTTTTTATTCAGCGATAAACAATTCATATAAAATTTATCAATTCATTTCAAATAAAACACAAAAGCCTGTAATTTAATTACAGGCTTTTCGATGAATTAAAATCTAACAACTAACCTTCGTTTTTCATGTCTTGAACTTCTAAACGAATAGCTTGAGCTAAGTTTTTAAGGTCTTGCATTCCTTTTCTAACTCTTGTGCCTGCTGCACTATTTTCTTTATTATAGAATTTATCCACATCTTCTTCTAAACCAGAGATTAATGTTTTTATCTCCTCAAATTTTTGCATTTTATCCATTTTCTTAATTGTTTAATATATGTTTAAAGTCAATATAAGGGGTTTTTTTTAAAAAGCGGCAATTGTTGAATAAAAACAATGAGTAACAGTCTATCAAGTTTATCTATTAAACCATTTGAAACAAAGTTTTAAATATAAATGACCGTTCAATAATTATTTAAAATAAAAACGCCTTTAACAGATGTCAAAGGCGTTTTATAAAAATTATGCGAACTTACACGGCTTCTGGTTTTTTATCTTTGTAGTAACCTTTTTCAAGTTTTTCCCTTACCTCGCTAAATGCGATCAGCGTTCTTTCAACATCTTCTAAAGTGTGCATTGCCGTTGGGATCAACCTCAACATAATTAATCCCTTTGGTATCACAGGGTAAATTACAATAGAACAGAAAATACCAAAGTTTTCTCTTAAATCCATAGTTATGGCGGTTGCTTCACTTAATTCCCCTTTAAAAAATACTGGGGTAACCACAGAATTAGTGTTGCCAATGTTAAAACCTTTTTCTTTTAAACCGTTTTGTAAATTGGTGGCAATTTCCCAAAGTTTAGCTTTCAGCTCTGGTTTACTCTGTAAAAGCTCCAAGCGTTTCTTTAATCCTATAACCATTGGCATAGGTAAAGATTTTGCAAAAGTTTGAGAGCGCATGTTATATCTCAAATAATTGGTAATCTCTTCAGTTGAAGCAATGAAAGCGCCGATACCTGCCATTGATTTTGCAAACGTTCCAAAGTAAACATCTACTCCTGCTAAGCAATCTTGCTCTTCATGCGTACCAGAGCCAGTTTTTCCCATTGTACCAAAACCGTGTGCATCATCAATTAACAAACGAAACTTAAAATCTTTCTTATATTCTATAATTTCTTTCAATTTACCTTGTGCGCCAGACATTCCGAAAACACCTTCGGTAATTACTAAAACACCACCACCAGATTGTTCAGTTAATTTTGTAGCCCTTTCTAATTGCTTTTTAAGGCTGTTCATATCGTTATGAAGATAAACAAACCGTTTACCCATGTGCAAGCGTACCCCATCGATAATACAAGCATGAGCCTCTGCGTCGTAAACAATAACATCGTTTCTATCTACTAAAGCATCAATTGCAGAAAGAATTCCTTGATAACCGTAGTTTAAAAGAAAGGCATCT
>JACMNZ010000215.1 GCA_014378285.1 Pseudopedobacter sp. | reverse complement strand
GCTAACTTATATATATGTCCTATAAACCCTCTCTAACATCGCTATTTTGGTTGGCTTGTGGGGGTTCGACTGCATTTTTTGCTCTAATATATAAATTTTATAAATCATCGAAAGGACTTTTAACTTTTTGTAAACTTTTTGTACTTACATGTGTGTAAATTTCAGTTGTCTTGCTACTTTTATGACCCAAAATTTCTTGAATATATCTTAAATCTGTTCCGCTTTCCAGTAAATGAGTAGCATAGCTATGTCGCAACCAATGCAGGCTTACAGGTTTCTTTATATTAACTTTAACAACAGCCTGTTTTAAAACCTCGCTTAAACTTCTTTCATCGTACTTATTGCCAACCTCACGTCCTTCAAATAAATAGGTTAAAGGTTTATGCGTTTTATAGTATTCCCTCAACATTAATAAAATATTGGGCGATAATGGCGCAATCCTATCTTTTCTTCCCTTTGCTTGTTTAATAATTACCACGCCTCTTTTGCTATCAATATCTTGTGGTTTTAGGTTAATCAGTTCGCTTCTTCTTAAGCCACAACTGTAAATCATACAGAGCATGGTTTTATGTTTCACGTTACTATGTGCTTCTAATATTTTTTTTACCTCTTCCTTACTCAATACATTAGGCAAAAGTTTTTCTCTTTTAGGTCTATATATTTTTTCTATGATGATGGCAGTTTCCTTTATCGTTCTAAAATATAACTTAATCGAATTAATAATCTGGTTTTGGAAAGATATCGATAACTTTTTCTCTAAAATATAACCGTTATAAAATTCCACTACATCTTTATTATCTATTTTTTTAACTTCCTTATCGTTATAAAATAAAAGAAAGGTTTGTAAAGCTTCGGCGTATGTTTTTACAGTATTTGGGCTGTATCTTTTAGTGTTTAAATACTTCTTAAAGCTTTCTATCTCTTGTATCTTATCAAAATTGATATGTGGATGTCTTGGTATAGGCTCTAAATCAAACTTTAACCTATTCTCCGTAGTATCCGGCAAATGCCAAACCTGCAAACTGGCACTCCATTTAGCATCTTCTAGTTTTCTAAACCTAGTGATCAGCTCTTGTTGGTTAGGATACCAAACAGCAATACGTTTCTTGTTTTTGTGGGAAATTAGCTTTGCTTCAACACTCATTGCATCAGTTTAAATCTGTGATAAACATACTGAAATTCAGTAAATTAAAAAATAATTTTTTTGGCTTATCGATATTGATCATAATTTTTTTGGATGGTTATCTTTTGAACATAAGAAGGGTCTGCAAAAGAGAAAATAATCCTTATCCCAAATATTATCAAATATTTATTTAATTTAGACATATTCCTACTTAACCAGATTATAAACCTAATTCCTTATCAAGACAATGAAAAAGACCTTTATTTACAGTTTAAGTATGTATTTTATTTTTTCGATATATTCCTTAAATATGTCGGCAGAAATAAAATTACCTGCAATTTTTAATGATAACATGGTTTTGCAACAAAAAACCGATTGTGCCATCTGGGGTAAAGCCAGTAAAAACGCTAAAGTAAGCATCATCACTTCGTGGAATAAAAAAAACTATACCACTGAAGCTAGCTTAGATGGAAGTTGGAAAATAAAAGTTGCTACACCAACTGCTGGAGGTCCTTATCAAATCACTATTAGCGATGGAAAGGTTTTGACATTGAAAAATATTTTAATTGGCGAGGTTTGGGTTTGCTCTGGCCAGTCTAACATGGAAATGCCAATGAAAGGTTTTACCAACCAGCCAGTTTTAGGTTCTGCAGAAGCAATCGCTTTTTCACAAAATCCTGAAATTAGATTATTTACGGTTAAAAGAAATACAAGTTTAGAACCTTTAAATGATTTTGAAGCAAAATGGAGTTTATGCGAGCCAGAAAATGTTGCCGAATTTAGTGCTACCGCTTATTATTTTGGGATGATGTTAAATAAAAAGTTACATATCCCAATTGGTTTAATTCATTCTAGCTGGGGCGGCACACGTATTGAACCATGGATAAGCGAGATGGGAATTAAAAACTTTGATTGGGTGAAGATCCCAGAAAAAACACCTGTCCAAAAATTATCGCCACAAATACCAACCGTTTTGTTTAACGCCATGATTAACCCAATGTTGGGTTTCAATATTAAAGGTGTAATTTGGTATCAAGGCGAATCTAACAGATTAGAACCATCACAATATCAAAAACTTTTACCAGGGCTTATCCAAAACTGGAGAAACCTTTGGGGAATAGGAGATTTCCCTTTTTATTATGTGCAAATAGCACCTTATGATTATGGAAAGGACGGTCTTAATTCTGCCTATTTACGTGAAGCTCAGTTAAAAGCATCTACTATTATACCAAATATTGCAATGGCAAGTACAATGGATATTGGTGAAAAAAGTCTTATTCATCCGTCAAATAAAGAAATTGGTGCGCAAAGATTGGCCTTCTTGGCTTTAGAAAAAACTTATAAAGTTAAAGGGATCCAAGCAGAAAGTCCAGTTTATAAAACCATTAAGATAGTAAATAATATAGCCAAATTAAGCTTTGATAATGCCCCAATGGGTTTAACTTCCTACAATAAAAAACTAGAAAATTTTGAGGTTGCTGGCGCAGATAAAAAATTCTATCCGGCAGATGCAACAATAACCAAAGAAGGAATAGATGTTTCATCATCTTTGGTAAAAGAACCTATTGCGGTAAGATATGCCTTTAAAGACTTTGTTGTTGGAGATTTATTTGGCTTAAATGGTTTTCCTGTTTCTTCTTTCCGCACAGATGATTGGGAACAAATTAACTGAGATTATTCTTACAAAGAATAAGAATAACATGCCATATCAAATAAATCAGACTAATTTATTTTTATCAAACCTTTAATTGCTATTCATTTTTCTATTAAGAATCTTGATTTTTAGATAGTAAACTAAAAATGGTTTGTGGTAAAATATCAGTTAAAAAAAAAAATTAAAGCTTTTTGAGCAATAAGTTGGATATTTAAAAATAAGATTAGAAATTACGATCAAATTATAAACCTAACAAATGTCTGATAAAAAAAACTACAGCTCCGCGTTGTACACTTTAATTACTGTATTCTTTTTTTGGGGCTTTGTTGCTGCAAGTAACGGAATCTTTATCCCATTTTGCAAAACACATTTCCACTTAACCCAGTTCGAATCTCAATTAATAGATTTTACTTTTTACGGGGGATATTTTATAGGCTCGCTAATATTATATTATGCTTCACAGATATTTAAAGTGGATATTTTAAATAAAATAGGTTTTAAAAATGGTATTATTTACGGGCTAATCATCTCTGCTTTGGGTGCATTATCCATGATCCCATCCGTTAACTCTGGTTCTTTTGCCCTAATTCTTACCTCATTTTTCATCATTGCTATTGGCTTCTCCCTCCAACAAACAGCAGCCAATCCCTTTGCAGTAGGATTAGGCACACCAGAAACCGGTGCGGATAGGTTAAATCTTGCAGGTGGAGTAAACAACTTTGGTTCTATTTTGGGTCCAATAATCGTAAGCGTAATATTATTTGGTAGTGCAGCAGCTGCAATGCCAAAAACGGTAGAGATTTCGTCCATTAATAACCTATATTACATCCTCGCTGGTCTTTTTATTGCTGTGGCCATATTCTTTGCCATCTCCAAACTGCCAAAAGTTACTAGCGATGAGCAGATAGAATCAAGTCATAAAACCAACATCCCTCTGTTTGTGATGTTCATCGCTTTTTTGATGATATTAGCATCAGATGTATTATCTAAGACTACATTAATATCCAAATCCATTTTTGTTTATCTTTCTTTAGCCATTATTGTTTTTACATTACTATTTGCATCCAACTCTGCAAAAAAATCTCCAAATGGTTGGGGAGCAATGAAATATCCACAGTTGGTTTTAGGGATGTTGGCCATCTTTACCTACGTGGGCGTAGAAGTTGCCATCCAAAGCAATATGGGGGCTTTGCTACATTTACCAAGCTTTGGCAATTATAGCGAATCTGAAATTGCCCCTTTTATTTCCCTTTATTGGGGAAGCTTGATGATTGGCAGATGGACGGGAGCGGTGAGTGCCTTTAAACTTTCTAAGAACGTGAAAAGGATTTTAACGGTTGTTGTTCCTTTTATCGCTTTTGGCGTAATACTTTTCTTTAATCACATAACTGGCACAGATATTTCTCAGATGTATATTTATGTTATTTGTATTGCGATATTGATTGTTGGGTTCTTTTACAGTCAAGAAAAACCTGCAAAAACCTTAGCAGTGTTTGCTGCTTTAGGCGCATTGGCAATGATTATTGGTTTGTTAACCGATGGAAAATTGGCTACTTATGCTTTTATCAGTGGCGGCTTATGTTGCTCTATTATGTGGCCCTGCATTTTTTCTTTAGCCATTACCGGATTAGGGAAATATACCAGTCAAGGTTCTTCATTTTTAATTATGATGATCTTGGGTGGTGCAATTATCCCTCCCGTACAGGGGATTTTGGCAGACGGCAGTGGTATACATATTTCTTACATTATTCCAGTTATCTGTTTTGCTTATCTCTTGTTTTTTGCATGGAAGGTAAGCAAGGAATTAAAAACACAAGGTTTTGATGTAAATAAGCTTGAAACCGAAAGTGGGCATTAAATTTAGAATTTTTCTAAAATCAGCATTGTAAAATTATCTTAAATGCACCTCTTAGTTATAACAATGTGTTTAAACAGTATATAATTATCGGTAAATAATTATATGATGCATAATAAATAATTATCATAAATAAATAAGATAATATCCTATAATACAGGTTTTTAGTTTTGTCTTTTAACTTTATGCTTTTGGCAATTACACAACAAAATAACTATTTTTGTTTTGAAAATAATTTCTGTCTTAGTTAATAATTATTAGTCCTTTATGTCTTGGTTTTTGATATTTTATCATTAAAAAACACCTATAGTTGCTATTATCTAATTTTTATATACCAGTTTTTCTACAAAATTAAAAAATTGATTTTATCTAAAAACCTTTTCCTTTTGCTTATGTTTACATTGTATTATTAAATCTTAAACAAAATAAATTATGAGTTCATTATTAGACATTATGGTTATCCCGACGGACGACCCAATTGCATTTACATTTTTTACTGGCTACATGGCTATGCTTGCAGCATCAGTCTTTTTCTTTTTCGAAAGAGGAAGTGTAGATGGAAAATGGAAGCTTTCCATGTTGGTTTCCGCATTAATTACAGGTATTGCAGCTGTGCATTATTATTACATGAGAGATTATTATTTAGCTACAGGCGAAACCCCAACCGCTTTGCGTTATATTGATTGGACATTAACAGTTCCTTTGATGGCCGTAGAGTTTTACTTATTGACCAAGCCATTTGGAGCAAAAGGAGTAACCCTGTTTAAATTAATCGTTGCTGCAGCAGCCATGTTGATTTTTGGTTTTATTGGCGAAACATCAGGTATTAACAGTAATATCATGTGGGGAGTATTATCAACAGCGGGTTATCTATACATTGTTTATGAAGTATTTGCAGGAGATATTGCTAAATTAACTAAACAATCTAACAGCCCTGCCTTAGCAAATGCGATGTTCTTATTGAAAATTTTCATCACTTTAGGATGGTCAATTTATCCAATTGGTTACATGGTATTACCAGGAAACTTGTTATCAGGAGTATTTGAAGTAAAATCTATTGACCTTTTCTACAACATTGCTGATGCAATTAATAAAATTGGATTCGGATTGGTTATTTATTCTGTAGCTACTGCCGAAACAGCTAAAGCAAGAAGTGCAGTTGCATAAATTTTGTAAAACGATAACTTTAAACTGATAAAAGATAATTTAATATTAAATTTTTCCAATCAGAATTTACAAAATAAAAGTCAAGGTATGGTTTTTAACATACCTTGATTTTCTTGTTTATAAGCCAATTAATCTTTAAATTATTAGTGCAAAACTCTTACCCATCATTCTATAATTACACTATTGTTGGCGCAGGGGCTTCAGGTTTGTGGTTGGCTAATTCAATGCTTAAACATGGCCTTTTAAATGGTAAAACCCTTTGCATAATAGAAAATGATACCGAAAAGTTTAACGACAGAACTTGGTGCTATTGGGCTAAAAGCCCAATAGGATATCAAGAAATTATCAGTAAAGAATGGGAAATCATCAAAAATATTTACCAAAAAATTAATCCTCAAATTTTTCCTTATAAATATTACCATGTAAAAAGCAACGATTTTTATAAGCATATTAAAACCAGGCTAAAAAAAAATCCAAATGTTTTTTGGAAAAATGATACGGTGAATGATATCGACCAAATCACAGATAAAAAAATAAGTATAAAAGCAGGATACGAAAGTTGGGAAAGTAACTACGTATTTCTATCCGCATTACCTTTATCTAATAAAACAACAGAGCAACAGAGGTTAACTCATTATTTAGGCAAACAAGAAGAGGAAAAACCACTCTTTCTTTGGCAATCATTTGTTGGCTATAGAATAAAGACAACAAAACCTAGTTTTAATCCATTAGAAATGACAATGATGGATTTCAACACTCCTCAAAATCAGTTTACCCAGTTTTTTTACGAGTTACCTTTTTCTGAAGATGAAGCTTTGATTGAATTTACCAGATTTGGAACTCAAGTTTTAGACTATAATTATGCTATTGAACAGATTAATGAACGTTTAAAAGCTAAGAATATAGATTATGAGATTTTAGAAATAGAAAAAGGAGCTATCCCCATGACTCCACAATTTGATCAACAAAAGAACAACCTACCCCACAATCAAAACATTATTTATATTGGTGCTTTGGCTGGAGCTTTAAAACCATCTACTGGTTATGGCTTTAAAAGAATGTATCATTATGCAGAGAATCTAACTCAAGCGCTCAAGCAAACAGGAACCATTACTTTACCCACCATGAAAAGAAAATTGCGGTTTAGATTATATGATATTTTGTTGCTGCAAATATTGCGTGATGCTCCTTTTTTAGGTAAAGAAATATTTGTGTCTCTTTTTAAAAAGCAGCCCGTTCCTCTTATCTTAAAATTTTTAGATGAAGAAACAACTATATTTGAAGAAGTTTCAATTTTCTCAAAATTGCCATTATCGCCATTTATAAAATCATTATTCAAATATTTTTTTAATAGATGAATTATATCAATTCCAAACTTTTCTTTACTCAATGTATCATCCAAATTGCATTTATTTTTTTGGTTTTAGTTTTCAATTTTAGCAATACAACACAAGCCGTAATTGCTGGTGTTTTTTTGTGTATTGTAGGCATACCGCATGGTTCTAATGATTATCTGTATAGAAAAGACAGAACATTTTTGGGTCTATTAAAATTTTTGGGCTCTTATTTGGGGGTTATTTTTATCTATGCTTTAGTTTGGTATTATTTACCCCTAATTGCTTTAATTTTATTCTTTGCAATTTCTTTTCATCATTTTGGGCAATCAAATCATGAGAATAAAAATGTTTGGGATTTTATATCTATTTTTTGGGGGTTTTGCATGATTATGCTACCCGTTATCATTCATTTTGAAGAAGCTTTATTAATCTTTAAAAGTATGTTGGTTACTAATTCAGTTTATAATGCCAATCAATATTACCCAGCTAACTTCAATACTTTTAAAATTATAATTATTTCCATTTTAGCTATAGCTTATTTATTGAGTATTTTTGTTCTTAAAAAAGAAAACAAATTAAAATATACAATCCAATTTGTTTTAATGTTTGTTTGGTACCTTCTTACCCCTTTGTTATTTGGTTTTATTATGGTTTTTTGTCTGTGGCATTCGCTACAATCTTTAAGACATCAAAAAAATTACTTTACAAGTAAGTATAACCAAAGTTCCAAATATTTCTATCTATCTATGCTGCCATTCAGTATCATAGCTCTTCTTTTTTTTGGATGTTATTTATACAGTTTTAATTTTAACGTTGGTGGTGCTTTTATCCTTTTATCATTAATAACTTTGCCACATGTATTAGTTATGCATCAACAATACGAGGCAGAGAGCTAGGGCAATATAATCTATTTGAGATAATTCTGATTTTGTAGGTTTATGCATAAGTGTTTTGTTAAGCCAACATTTTTGAGAATGTTAGAGAGAAAATAATACGGGCATTTCCTACGGTCGGGCTTTTTGTTCCAATCTTTTTGTTCGTTTCTCTCAAAAAGGATTTTCTCTTCAATCCCTAATGCAAAAAAACAGCTTAATTATTAAAAGAATTAGCAGAGAAGATTATAAATTTTTCAGAGATGTTTAGAAACTAAGAAATATTAGTAATTAAGTGTTTTGCGTGAGGGATAGCAGCTAAAAGCCCACAGCAAGTAACGGGCGAGGACTTGTAGCGTATAGACCTACCCGCCAACTGGCAGGACACATCCAAATTATTTTTAAGATTATCATATCTAACCTTTTTTTTATTTAAAGTCT
>JACMNZ010000022.1 GCA_014378285.1 Pseudopedobacter sp. | reverse complement strand
CATTTCTTTAATCTCGTTTACATAATCCTCTTTTTTATCCTGATAAAACAATAAATAATGGAGTAATTCTTTATTTTCGGTCTTATATTTAGCCAAACGTAAGCACAGTTCTTTAACTTGTGGAAGTTCTAAATAGTTGAGTTCTTTTTTTAATTCTGCTAATTTTGGACTGTTCATTTACTTAACTTTTGCGCACATCGGCAAATTAGTTACTTTTGCTAAATTCCCAAATTACAATTTATGAACAAACGAATACCGCTTATCACTTTAATCTCAATATTTATTGCTGCTCTTGTTACCAGTTTAAATCATTATCATCTTGTTGATATCCCAGAAATGGCTTTATTAGTAATAAGATGGTTGGCCATTGCATCATTAATCGCCTATGGTTTCACAAAAAAAACTTTAACCGCTTGGATATTAATATCTATGGTTGTGGGTGCAGAAATTGGTCATGATTTTCCGGCAATTGCGGTTAACCTGCAAGTTTTAAGCAAGGTTTTCTTAAAGATGATCAAAACTATTGTAGCCCCATTGTTATTTGCAACATTGGTTTTTGGCATCGCCGGTCATTCAGATTTAAAGCAAGTTGGGCGTATGGGCTGGAAATCACTTGTTTATTTTGAAGTAGTAACAACACTAGCTTTATTTATTGGCTTACTAGCTATCAATGTTTCTAAAGCAGGAGTTGGCATTAAACCTCCGCCAATCGTAAATGAAACTTTAGAAGCTGTTCCTCCTCAATCTGCTACAGATATTGTTTTACACATTTTTCCAGAAAACATTGCGAAATCTATTGCAGAAGGTCAAGTTTTACAAGTAGTGGTTTTTAGTATTATTTTTGGGATTGCCTTAGCTATGGTTCGTGAAGATAAACGCCGCCCAATGCTAAAAGCCGCAGAAAGCTTATCTGAAGTCATGTTCAAATTCACCAATATTGTGATGTATTTTGCGCCAATTGGTGTGGGTGCAGCAATTGCTTTTACTGTTGGGCACATGGGCTTAGGTATTTTGGTAAATTTATTTCAGTTACTTGCCACGCTTTACGTTGCCTTAATTGCATTTATTTTATTGGTTTTATTACCCATTGCCTTAATTGTTGGCGTACCCTTAAAAAAGTTTTTAAAAGCCGTAGCAGAACCAATTTCTATAGCTTTTGCAACCACAAGTTCAGAAGCTGCTTTGCCGAGAGCAATGGAGGCTATGGAAAGAATTGGCGTACCACGTAAAATAGTGGCTTTTGTAATACCAACAGGTTATAGTTTTAATTTAGATGGGACAACACTTTATTTGGCTTTAGCAGCAATTTTTGTTGCACAGGCAGCAGGAATAGAAATGTCAATTGGTCATCAATTAGTAATAGTATTTACCTTGATGCTTACTAGTAAGGGTGTAGCTGGTGTTCCAAGGGCATCTTTGGTAATTTTGTTAGGTACAGCGGCATCTTTTAATTTACCAGTTTGGCCAATATTTATAATTTTGGGAATTGATGAGTTAATGGACATGGCTCGTACCTCAGTAAACGTATTAGGTAATTGTTTAGCAACAGTTGTAATTGCGAAATGGGAGGGAGAGTTTGATGAAAATGCTAATCACGTAGAATTAGAAGAATTATAAAATGAGTAATCGATTTAAGAAAATATTTTTGGCTTGTAGTATAGCTATCCCTTTTTTATTATATAGCATATATTACTATTCTGTAATGGTAAAAAATGCACCTTACAAATTTGCAGAATTTGAAGGATTAAAAGTAAAATCTGGTTTAGGAACTCATTATGATAAAACTTATTCTTCCAAAACCCAACAATATCAATATTTAAATACCCGTGATTCTTCTATTAAAATGAAGGTAAAGTTATCTAAGGACGATTTATTATACGTTCATAGAAAGGCAGCAGAATTGGGTTTGTGGAGTTGGCCCGAAAAAATGCTAAGCGATAGCACAGGAAAAGTTCCCCGCTATTATTTGGAATTTGATTATCAGCACAAAAAGAAAGTGATTGAGATTGATGCAGACTATAACAAAAACATCAAATTACGTGATGCTGCAATGGAGCTGATAAAAACCGTAGATGGTGTAATTGAAGATGCTGCAGACAATCAAAAAAGGTAGCTATTTATCTTTAACTTATATACCTACAATTTTACTTCTTCTTTCAAACAAAGCAATATTATGCCATTGATTATTTGATTGACCCAGTTTTTCTCTGTAACCAACTAGCCTAAAGCCTGCTTTTTTATGTAAACGGATGCTTGGTTTATTTTCTTTAAAAATTCCTGCTTGTAAAGTCCAAATACCATTTTCTTCGCTTTCGCTGATAAGATTGTTCAATAAAACGAAACCAATTCCCAAACCTTTAAATGAAGGGTGGAGATAAATACTGATTTCTGCAACACCATTATAAACACTTCTGTTAGAAACAGAAGAAATAGCAACCCAACCTGCAACTCTTTCATCAATAATACACACCAAACGACCAAATGGAATGTGCTTATTATTCCATATTTCCCAATCCGTAGCTTTGGTTTCAAAAGTGGCAAGACCTGTTGCTATTCCTAATTCATATATTTTTTTAACCGACTCCCAATGTTCAGGAAGCATTTTTTTAATTAGCATGTTTAGTATTGAAAGGTTAATTTGTGGGGCGTTCGGGCGGGCTTTACACTATATCTTTTTTTTTGCCTTCCTTTTACTCCGCTCAGGATGACAAATAAAAAGGATACCGTTTCAATCCCTAACGCAAAACTCAGTATTTGTAATTACAATTAATTATTTAATGTAAACCGTT
>JACMNZ010000214.1 GCA_014378285.1 Pseudopedobacter sp. | reverse complement strand
TCAGCAATATCATAAGTAATCACTTCTTCCCCGTTTTTTCTACGGACAAAACTTGGGATATATTCCATAGGGCCTGGACGGTAAAGCGCATTCATGGCAATTAAATCTCCAAAAACGGTAGGCTTTAAATCCTTCATGTGCTTTTGCATCCCCGGAGATTCATACTGGAAAATACCTACGGTCTCTCCCTTTTGGAAAAGCGCATAAGTTTTCTCATCATCTATTGGGAAATGATCTGGATCTAAATCTATATCTAATCTTTTTTTGACAAGTTTTACGGTATCTTTTATCAGCGTAAGCGTTTTAAGACCTAAAAAGTCCATCTTTAACAAACCGGCACTTTCTACAACCGAGTTATCAAATTGAGTAACATAAAGGTCAGAATCTTTTGCAGTAGCAACGGGAACAAAATCGGTTATATCACTTGGGGTGATGATAACCCCGCAAGCATGAATTCCTGTATTACGAACAGAACCTTCTAAAATTTGAGCTTGACGTAAAGTTTCTGCACTTAAATCATTTCCACCCGCAATATTTTTAAGCTGATTTACCAACTCCATTTCTTCCGAACGTAGTGCACTTTTTAGTGCTGCATCATCTAAAGTGAAGATTTTTGCAAGCTTCATATTTGGGATCAGCTTTGCTAATTTATCAGCTTCAAAAAGCGGCAAATCTAAAACCCTAGCCGTATCACGGACAGAAGATTTTGCCGCCATGGTTCCGTAAGTAATAATCTGCGCTACTTGGCTAGATCCATATTTTTTAATTACGTAATCCATTACCCTTCCACGGCCTTCATCATCAAAATCAATGTCAATATCGGGCATAGAAACACGATCTGGATTTAAGAAACGCTCAAAAAGTAAATCATAAGCAATAGGATCAATATTGGTAATGCCTAAACAATAAGCAACTGCAGAACCAGCTGCAGAACCTCTTCCCGGGCCAACGGAAACATCAAGTCGCCTTGCTTCGGCAATAAAATCCTGAACAATTAAAAAATATCCAGGGTAACCGGTTTTCTCAATGGTTTGCAGTTCAAAATCTAAACGATCCTTAATCTCTTGAGTAAGATTTGGATAACGTTTTGCAGCACCAACATAAGTTAAATGGGCTAAATATTTATTCTCGCCACGTTTACCGCTATCAGTTTCATCCTCTAAAACTAAAAACTCATCTGGGATACCAAATTTTGGCAGTAAAACATCTCTATAAAGTGTGTAGACTTCTACCTTATCAACAACTTCTTGGATATTGCTGATTGCCTCAGGTAGATCTGAAAAGAGCTTCTTCATATCTTCTCCCGATTTAAAATAATACTCTTGGTTTGGCATCCCAAAACGAAAACCTCGTCCACGCCCAATTGGAGTCGCTAATTTTTCGCCTTCTTTAACACAGAGCAAAATATCATGCGCATGTGCATCTACTTTATCAATATAATAAGTGTTGTTAGAAGCTAAAATTTTTACTTCGTTTTTACGAGCTAAAGCAACCAAAGTTTGGTTTACACGGTTTTCATCCTCTTGGTCATGGCGCATTAGTTCCATATAAAAATCATCACCAAAAGTCTGTTTCCACCATAATAAAGCTTCTTCTGCTTGGTTTTCACCGAGGTTTAAAATCTTGTTGGGTATTTCTCCATAAAGATTACCAGAAAGTACAATCAGGTCTTCTTTATATTGTTCAATTATTTTTCTATCGATACGTGGAACGTAGTAAAAACCAGCTGTGTAAGCAATGGATGACATTTTAGCCAAGTTGTGATAGCCTTTTTTATTCTTGGCCAAAAACACAATTTGGTAACCATTGTCTTTCCTTTTTTTATCGGTATGGTCATCGCAAACAAAAAACTCGCAACCTACAATTGGTTTAATTATAGTTTCTGTAGCTTGCTCTCCTTTTTCTAATAGTGCTTCATTTTTGGCTTTCGCCGATTTATTGTGAGTAGTAACCGCACTCATAAAATGGAAAGCGCCCATCATATTTGCATGATCGGTGATGGCAACGGCAGGCATTTTATTTTTTGCGGCAGCTTTAACCAAACTAGCAACAGAAATAGTAGATTGTAAAACCGAGAATTGCGTATGGTTATGAAGATGAACAAAATCTACATCTACTAATTCGGCTAAATTCGTTTTCTTATCTTCTACGTTTATGTTAGCTTTCTGCTTTTCACTTTCTGCCTTGAGCTTTAAAGATTCTTCTTTTAAATTGATATGCTTAATCCCAATAGGTTGGATTTCATCAGCATTTAAAGTTCTAAAATCATTAAAATAAGAAACTTCAACCTGTAATTCATCAGTGGTAAAAACCTCTCTTTTTACTAAGGCAAAAAAGCAACGCGTGGTCGCTTCTACATCGGCGGTAGCATTATGCGCTTCAGAAAATGGTTTGTTAAAGAGGTATTGATGTAATTCTGTAAGGTTTGGGAGCTTAAATTTTCCACCACGGCCACCTGGCAATTGTAAAAGGCTAGCGGTAATTTCTGTACAAGTATCTAAAACAGGAAGTTTAGTTAATAAGTTATCAAGGCCTAAGCGATGAAACTCTGCTCCCATTATGTTAATATCAAAACCTAAATTTTGTCCAACTATAAATTTTGTTTGGCTTAAAGCCGAGTTGAACTTTTTTAAAACATCCGAAAGCTGAAAACCTTGCTCTTGCGCCAATTCGGTAGAAATACCATGAACTTTTTCTGCATCATAAGGGATGTTGAAACCATCTGGTTTAACCAAATAATCTTCGTGGGCAACAAGCCTTCCCATATCATCATGCAGTTGCCATGCAATTTGAATACACCTTGGCCAATTATCCGTATCGGTGAAGGGAGCGTCCCAACGTTTTGGCAATCCGGTGGTTTCGGTATCAAAAATTAAATACATAGCAAAAGCTTATCTTTTTATGAATGAGAATATTAGAAAATGTTCAAAGAAATGGAACACCATTTTCAAATTTAACAAAAAATCAGGTGGATTTTCTGTTGTTGAAAAGTAGTTTTTCAGGTTAAGATTTACATTGATAATCATTTTAAAAATAATTCTATGCAATCCTTTGCGGAGCTAAAAAAACAGGTTTAAAGCAAGCTTAATATTAAAAATCATCAATAATTATTGTTTTGCTATTAACCTACAGTTTTTAATTTTCTTTAAAACAGTTAAATTAGCATACAAATATTAAACATTCTTAACCAGTTTAATTTAACCAATTATGAAAACAAAAAATATCTCAAAATTTTTGATGTTTAGCTTACTTTTTATAACCGTTGCCTTTTCGTCTTGCAGCGCAAATAAGGATGTAAAATCTTCTTTAAATTTAAATGTGTCCAATAATTCGGATATTGATAAAAAAGATGAAACAGTAGAAGTTGCTTGGATAGCTTTGAAAAAATTGGGAACAATAAACCCATCAGAATTAATAGTAATGGATTTATCATCAAATAAAGAAATTCCTTCTCAGGTGATTTATAATGGAACAACAAATCCACAATCTATTATTTTTCAGACTAACGCATTAGCAAATTCTAATCAAAAATTTGCTATTAGCAAGGGTAAGCCAGCAAATTATCCTAAAAAAGTGTACGGCAGACAAGTGCCAGAACGTTTTGATGATTTTGCTTGGGAGAACAATCGAGCTGCATTTAGAATGTACGGGGAAGCTTTAGAAGATCAAAAAGGTATGGCAAAAGGTATTGATTTTTGGGCAAAAAGAACTGAGGATTTGATTGTTAACGAGTTATATAAGGGGGGTAAATATCATCAAGATAATGGTGATGCAGTAGATGCTTATCATGTTGGGATGACTTTAGGTTCTGGAAATGCTGAACCGATTGTAGGTCATCAAATCGTTTTTCCTATTAATTATTCATCCTATAAAATTTTAGACCAAGGGCCAATTAGAATAAGTTTTGAGCTTGGATACAAACAATTTTTGGTAGATGGAAAAATGGTTAACGAAACTAAAACCATCTCTTTAGATGCAGGTTCGCAAATGAATAAAGTGACCAATCATTATGATCGTAATGATTTAACAATTGCCGCGGGAGTAACCAAACATAAAGACGATGGATCACCAAAATTAGATTTAGAAAATAATTATGTAGCCTATTGGGATTTAGCCGATGGTAAAGTAAATGGATATATTGGTGTAGGGGTGATTGTACCTTCTAAAACCATCAAAAGCATAAAAACCGACAAACAGCATTTATTGATTTTAAGCAAACTTAATAGCAACAATGATTTAACCTATTACCAAGGTGGCGGATGGAGCAAAAGCGGAAATTTTAATAATGAAAATGCCTGGTTTGAGTACTTAAAAAATTTTAGCCAAAACCTGAAGCAGCCTTTAAAAGTCAATATAAACTATTAAGGTTTAAAAAATATCAATCAAAATATATAGATAAGAGATAATGAATTTATTTGATTTAAGCGGGAAAGTTGCCCTGATTACCGGTTGTAATAAAGGAATAGGAAAAGGAATGGCTTTAGCATTGGCAGCCGCAGGAGCCAAT
>JACMNZ010000213.1 GCA_014378285.1 Pseudopedobacter sp. | reverse complement strand
AGTGTTGGACCTAAATCTTTTACAAAAGTTGAAGCCATAGATGAACAAGTTTTTGGGTTGAATAATGAATATTGGGTAAGCTATTATATTGGTGGAGAAATTTTTGATAAAAAATTCATCTTCTTACCAGAAAGCATCGTTGAATCTAATATGATGAAAATCCCAATTGTAAATAAGCCAGGTGTTATGGTTGGGAAGTAAATAGCATTTCAAGATGAGCATCATCGCATTCACATTAATCGTACTTTTTGGAGCTTTTATAGCAGGTTTATTAGGCTCATTAACAGGCTTAGGCGGTGGAGTCATCATTATTCCCATGCTGACATTAATTTTCCATATTGACCTTCGTTATGCCATTGGTGCTTCGTTAATTTCTGTAATTGCCACTTCTTCAGGTGCAGCGGCGGCTTATGTAAAAGAAGGGATATCTAACATCAGGATTGGAATGTTTTTAGAAATTGCCACAACCATTGGAGCTGTTCTGGGAGCAATTGTAGCTGTTTATACCTCATCTCACATAATTGCTATTATTTTTGGCTTGATCTTATTGTTATCTGCTGCGCTTTCTTTTAAAAAGAAAGATCAGATGATCCTTACTCCGGCTGGTGCTAGCAAAATGGCTAACTTTTTTAAATTAAATGGTTCTTATCCCAATGAAAAGGGAAAAGAAATTCCTTACGGAGTAACTAAAGTCATTGGCGGATTATCAATGATGATGGTTGCCGCACTCATCTCTGGTTTATTAGGAATAGGATCAGGTGCTTTAAAAGTAGTTGCTATGGATAATTTCATGAAACTACCTTTTAAAGTCTCCACTACAACCAGTAATTTCATGATTGGTGTGACCGCAGCAGCAAGTGCTGGGATTTATTTAGAAAGAGGTTATATTGATCCTGGTTTGGCAATGCCCGTTGTATTAGGCGTATTAGCAGGAGCATTTGTTGGCTCAAAAATTTTAGTAAATTCGGGTACGAAGGTTTTGAGAATCATATTTACATCTGTCATTATTTTTCTTGCTTTTCAGATGATATATAATGGATTAACTGGTAATATATGAGTGCTAATTCCAAAATTACAGATAAGAATTTAGAAGTAATGATGGGCAACCTGTTGAGATATGGGGTGCTTTTATCTGGCATCATCGTGTTAATTGGCGGAATTATTTATTTAATCAAATACGGGAACAACAGTCCAAATTATACGCAATTTGTAGGGGAACCCAGCAGTTTAACAAATGTAAAAAGCATCCTTATAGGTGTATCAGGTTTTCATAGCCGATCAATCATTCAATTTGGCTTATTGGTTTTAATAGCAACTCCGGTAGCAAGAATTTTTCTCTCTATTATCGGCTTTATTTTAGAAAAAGATTACCTCTACATTTTCATTACACTCATTGTATTATCAGTAGTGATGTTTAGCTTATTTAGTGGCTCTGCGGGTTAAAAAGCTAATTAAAATTTAACATTAAATTCATATCACTACCCTACATTCATCAAAAATTTTAGAGATGAAAAAAGCTTTTGTTTTAGTTGTGGCCCTGGCATCTATTTATAGCTGTAAAAAATCATCCACTTCTGCTGCTATACCTTGCGACCCAGCAATAAGTTATTCCAAAACGGTAAAGCCTATTTTAGTAACCAATTGCACACAATCAAATTGTCATGATGGAAATAATTTAACTTCTTTGGCAAATTATGATATTGCTCATGACGGAGCAGCCCAAATAAAATCGGATGTCATCAGTGGACGCATGCCCAGAGGAGGGTCCTTAACCTCAACTGATAAATCCGCTATCATTTGTTGGATAGATAACGGTGCAAGAAATAATTAAACCAACTTTTTTAAACTCATAATAATACCTCCATGTACGCCATCATGCCATAACAAGAAATTGATACTTTCCTGGATATTATTTATATCTATTCCCATACCTTGCCTCCAAGAAGGATTGTTGGAAAATAAACCATTATTAAAATCTCTTTCCCAGCAATCAATCGTACTTAAAAATAAGTTCTTATACTGATTGATTTGTTCGTCATCTACAAACAACGGAGGGACTGTTCCAGGTTTAAAGTTTTCGAAAGTAGCGTCATCAATCAGCATAGAAAGTCCGCCTCTTTTGTAACTAACTCCTTGTTGAGTTGTAATCATGTGAGCCAAATTCCAGATGATATTATTATTAAAACCTGCAGGTATTCTATTCAATTGTTCAGCTGATAAACCTTCTATATAGGCTAATAAGGTTTTACGTGTGGTTCTATAAATTTCAAATTGCTTTTTCATATCGTTTAAATAAGCGCCAATAGTTTAGGTAGAAAAATAAGTAAGCCAATTATAACAGAGACTATTGCACTTAAAATAACTGCTGCTGCGGCTAAATCTTTGATAACCTTAATTTTAGGATGTCTTTCTGGAGAAATAAAATCAGCGATATTTTCAATACTCGTATTGATGATTTCTGTTATAAAAACCAAACCAATCACCAATATTACCGCCAACCATTCTATTGCGCTGATT
>JACMNZ010000021.1 GCA_014378285.1 Pseudopedobacter sp. | reverse complement strand
TTAATAATTGAGATCGATTAAGTATCCGTTATCAATTACTAAAAACCTGTATCGATTTAGATAATGAGACTTCCATCAGTATTTTCTTAAGTCAACCTTCTTATTCTAAAATACAAAAAATATTAGTCAGCATTTTATTAGAAATAATTAAAGAAAAGACTGAAAGTTTAATCATAAAGCATCGTTTCATTCCACATCATCCAGACAGAGGTCCTCCTCTTATTGTTTAGTCTTCCGAAAACAACAAATTAACCAGATTCTTATTTAATTATTTATAGCAAATGAAATCAATCTTTACGATTGCCATTTCCTTTTTATTTATTCATTTTGCCTATTCGCAAAATGTTAGAATAACAGGAACAATTACTGACCAAATTACGGGTGAAAAAATCATCGGCGTAAGCATAAAAGAGAAGAACCTTCCTAATAACGGAACGGCCTCAGATATTGACGGAAAATTTAACTTACAAGCCTCATCGGTAAAAGCCACATTAATTTTTAGCTACATTGGCTATATAACCAAAGAAGTAGTTTTAAACGGAAATAATAATATCGTTGTTACTTTGAGCCCTGGTTTATTGCTGAACGAAACAGTGGTAACTGCCTTAGGTTTAGAAAGAGAATCAAAGTCTTTAGGCTATAATATACAACAAATACAAGCTAAGGAGATTTCTGAAGTAAAATCTGTAAATTTTTTAGACAATCTTACGGCAAAAGTTGCTGGGGTAACCATCACACAAGGAGCAAGTGGTGTTGGTTCATCTTCAAAAATTGTAATTAGAGGAGAAAGTTCATTTGCTAATAACAATCCTCTTTTTGTTGTTGATGGCATTCCTATTAACAATAATGCAATTATACCAAGATCAGTAGAAACGCCTTCTAGTTTCCAAGCTATAGATTTCGGAAACGGGGCTATGGATATCAATCCTGACGATATTGCTTCAGTTTCTGTATTAAAAGGTGCGGCGGCGGCAGCTCTTTATGGAAGCAGAGCGGCTAATGGTGTAATTCTCATTAATACTAAAGATGGCACCGATAGTAAAGGTTTTGGCGTGAGTTTTAACTCTACCACCTCTATAGAAAGTCCATTTAAATTACCTGATTTTCAAAATACTTATGGACAAGGCAATGGTGGCAACTTTGCTTTTAAAAACGGTTTAGGTGGCGGTGTAAATGATGTTTTGACCTATTCTTACGGACCAAGATTAGATCAAGGAACTTTGGTAGCCCAATATGATAGCCCAGTAACTTTACCTAACGGAACTGTTGTAAGAGGTGGTGATGTTGGAGTATATAATGGATTGCCTATTACTCCTACTCCTTTTGTTTCACATCCAGATAATTTGAAGAATTTTTACGAAACGGGCAAAACCTACATTAATAATTTAGCTTTTAGTGGCAAATATGATAAAGGTAATTATCGCTTATCCTATACTGATTTAAACAGTCAATCTTACATTCCAGGAGTAAACTATCTTAGAAAAAACGTATCGGCAAATTTAAATTTTAAACCAATAGATAGATTAAACTTTAAATCTACTATCATTTACCAAAATGCTAAAAGTGATAATCGCCCTTCAAGCGGTTATGGTTCTGAAAACTTGCAATACGGTTTGGTAGCATGGTTGCCTCGCTCTTTAGATATTGAACCTTTAAAAAATTATTGGCAAAAAGGTTTAGAAGGATTAAGAAATTATTCTTACAACTACGCTTATTTTGATAACCCGTATTTCATTTTAAAAGAGAATAGAAATGAACTAAACCGTGATCGTGTTTTTGGAAACATTGCTTTGAAGTACGATCTTTTGCCAAACTTCTTTGTTCAGGTTAGAGGTGGAATGGATTATAGTAACGAAGACCGCAGGTTATTAAGAAATTACAGTACCAATCGCTTTAAAAACGGTGGATATAGCGAGCATAACGTGTTTTTTAGAGAAACCAATATTGATTTATTGTTAAACTATTCCAAAAAAATCAATGATTTTGGATTGGATTTATCTTTAGGTGCAAACCAAATGAATCAGCAATTTAAAAGCAATCAAACACAAACTTCTGCTTTAGCACAACCACAATTATTTACTTTATCTAATGCAGCTACACCGTTAGAAATTTTCACTTTTGCAAGTAGAAAAAGAATAAACAGTACCTACGGAAGTGCTAAATTGAGCTACAAAAATTATTTATTTGTAGATGTTACAGGTAGAAACGATTGGTCAAGTGCATTAGCAACTCCAGTTAGCTCTAAAAATTCTTCTTTCTTTTATCCTTCAGTTTCTGGAAGTTTAGTGGTATCAGAACTAGTAAAAGTTCCGAAAAT
>JACMNZ010000212.1 GCA_014378285.1 Pseudopedobacter sp. | reverse complement strand
TCATTATCATCTCACAGCTTGATTAACATCATAATTCTCAAAACTGTGTGGCTTGTGTTTTGTACGATATAAACATAATGAAGCTTTTATCCTCTTTAATATTCTTCAAACAGCACAGTTTTAACTTAATAAATAAAGGAGCATCTCAAATGGAGAAAGAATAACCTTAAATAGGTTAAGAAAACGTGCATTAATCAATTTTAGAAAAAGTAATTTTTAAACAAAAAAAAGATATTATGAAAAAAGAACAAAAAATTCTTCCTGTCACAAAAGACGATAAGAAAGGGTCAAAGATTAACTCTGTGAATAAAATAAAAAAAACATCAACATCAGCATCTATTAATGATGTAATAACCAGTGCAGTTGGTAAAACCATAGCGAGAACGGGTAGTGGTCTTGCTAATGAAGGCACTTCTGTTTCTTATGAAGAAGAGCGTTAATTATTTGCCCTAAAACATAGTGTTGGTAATCCTTTACAAAGGTTATAGCGTGTTAAAATGCAGTGATATCGAAAAGGTTTATCAACTTGGTATTTCATTAAATGTTGGCTCTTATAATCTAAGAGCAGCGGTTTTACCTACACAAAATGATGGAAAAACAAATGCAGAATATGATATTCAGTTTATGACAGGGCTTTCAAAAGTTGTTGGATTACATCTTGGTGCTAAAGGAACATTTGATAATCCAACTTTAGAAGTTATGACCCAATTTTTAGTATGGAAAAGTAAAAATGGAATGAATGGGTTTTCCCCATTAATAGAATTTGAGTTCCCATTGGCGAAAGACGCTCCACGAAAAGTGTATACATTGGTTGGCTTTTCAACCACATTTTCAAATTCGCATGTGGCTTTTAATCAGGTTTTACATTACAGTCCATTAGAGGATTTAGCCGAGGGTAGTATGTCTGTTGTAATGAAAGTCTCCAACAGGATATTTATTGTTTCCGAATTATTAGGTGTTACTGAAAAAGGGGCTAAACCTATTTTTAATCTGCTTGGGTGTATAAAGATTAAAGTGTATAAAAATTTCTTAATTGGAATTGGTTATCAACATCCTGTTACTACCAATAGAGATTTTTCATCACAATATATTCTTCAGCCTGATTTATTTTGGAAGAGATAAAACAAAAAATAAAAAAATGGAACAAAAAAATAATCTTCAAAAATATACGTGCCCCATGCACCCTGAAATAGTGCAGGATAAGCCAGGTAATTGTCCAAAATGCGGAATGGTATTAATAGAAAAAAAATAAAGTACTTATGCAAAAAACTACTCCAAAAAAAAGCGCTTCTCATCATAAGCAATTACAAAAGTGCCCTACCGGCATCAAAGGCTTTGACGAGATTACGGAAGGCGGGTTGCCGAAAAATAGAACCACTTTAGTGAGTGGAAGTGCAGGCTCTGGAAAAACCCTTTTGGGAATTGATTTTTTAATCAATGGTGCAATTAAATTTAAAGAGCCAGGCGTCTTCATGTCGTTTGAAGAAACAGAAGATGAAC
>JACMNZ010000211.1 GCA_014378285.1 Pseudopedobacter sp. | reverse complement strand
TCAGTAAAAACTGGAAGCCTTTTTTGATTTTTTAATTTATTTATAATCTCTCCTTTATGTTACTTAAGCCCACATTATATAATAAAGGCCAAAAACTAAATGCACAAAGCTGAAAGCTAAAAACCCTTGTTGGCTAAGATGGCGTTTTCACCTCAAATGTAGCTGTGAGATAATGTTTGATTTAACCACAAAACTGTCTTCGTATTAATGAATTGCCAATTTGCCAAATCGCTGTTTGTGGCTGGCATTTCTTCAGTCATTATATTTCTAGTGATTTGTAAATGGTTTGTTGTTTAGAAAGCTAAGAATTTACATAAGTTTTTTTTCTTGAAATATTGTTGATAAAAGGAGTTTCGCAACCTCTATATGCCTCTCTGACAGCTGCGGAGAGAGATGGATTGGCAAGCTTTGTGGTGACTTTGCAAGCGTATTTGGATTAATGTGTTTGGCACTCGGCTAAGAAGCGGAATTAGAAGCACAACTTTTCAATTTGGCACAACGTTATATATTTTAGCCATAAATATGATTACAGAGTACTAAATCGCCAATTTTGCCAAACCGCTGTTATGTATTAGAGCTAATTTCTTTACCAATCTAAAACTTTTAGTTGTAGATCGCAAAATAAAATATATAGGCATTTAAAATCATGTAAAATGTTGCTGGAAAAGAAATCAAGAGACCATCATTTGATTTAATTCTTATTATTAAACCAAGCAACATTAATAGGGCAAGCCCGCCAGATGATATTAGTAAAATAGGTTTAAATAATAAACCTACAAATAATCCAAAAGCACCTAAAATCTCTAAGACGATTGTAAGCAAGCCTAATTTTTCTACATTTAGCCGCTTAAATTCACTTTTCATATTAGGTGAGATAAAATATGAAATAGAATATGCTAGAAAAGAGAGACTTGATATTGAAACACATAAAATAAATATATAATTCATATTTAAATTATATCCAATGAAATTAATGTTATGAGGGCACATAAAATCAATAAAAATAAGGAGGGCAAATGTTTAATGAATGGGTTCTTTATTTTGAAATGGAAATATTGAGCAGCTAACATAAATAATCCCATAAGAATAGCAGGGATAGTAATTAATGGTGGATACCAAATCCCTACGATTAATAAAGTGGCTATCGAAACTTTAGTTGCTCCTACAAAAGCTCGAGTTAAATCACTTAAACCAAATTGTTTAAACTCTTTAATGATTACGTCGTATCGAAAAATCCAAACATAAGCAACAGAGGCTGCTACAATAATTTGTGATAAAAGCAGGTAATTTTTCATTTTATTTATTTTTATTAGTTAAATGTCGTAGATGTTATTTATTTTATCAATATCGAATATGGTCTTTTTTTGATATTCAAATATAAATTTTATTTGTAAAATAACAGTACAGGTTGCCTTTTTATACTATTTATTGATTGATTTACTAGTAATTGCCTTTATTTGATTATGATTTTTTTATGTGAGAATAATGATTTTTTTTAATTGGTAAATTATGTTCTAAAGGTTTTTAGCAATCCGTTTGTTTCATGTTTGCAATATGGTTTAATCATGGCGCATAAAGATTTGGGGCTTTGTGCAGAAATGCTATTACTTACAAAACCATTTTCAGCCTGCACTAAAATAAGTAAATGATAGAAAAATTAACATAAACCACCGTCAGCCATTTTGAACAAATTTGCTGTTAGGTACTGACGTTCTTTTTTCTACACAATTTAGCTTTTCTGTTTTATTGCTTCCTTTCCTATGAGCAGTTTTAATAGTCTGAATATTTCGGCATCATTTATATATTTTTTTTACCTGAAACCTTGTTGATAAAAGGAGTTTCATACACTCCATCTGTAATCCCCTCCGGAGGGGATATATGGATTGGAAAGCCTTAGCAGCGACTTTACAAGTGTATTTGTGCGTCATAAATTATTGCAATCAATGGCTAAAATAATATAATTTAAAAAGACGATGCAACATATACTTCACCTATTCAACCAATGTTCTTTTTTAATAATACCTTTTTATTTAAGTTTTAAATAATATGATTTATTTAACATTTATTTAAACAATACATGATACATCATGTTAGAATTATAAACTAAAATATATTATAATGGAAAACATCGTAGAAATTGCATCAGGTAACAAAGATTTTACTACACTAGTTGCTGCCGTTGTGGCCGCAGATTTAGCGGAAACTCTTAGCGGAAAAGGTCCGTTTACAGTATTTGCTCCAACTAACGAAGCATTTGCAAAATTACCTGCAGGTACAGTAGAAGAACTTTTAAAGCCTGAAAACAAGGAAAAACTTGCTTCTATTCTTACTTACCATGTAGTTGCAGGTAAAGTAATGTCTAAAGACTTATCTGACGGGCAAAAAGCTGCAACTGTAAATGGACAAGAGGTAACAGTTACGATTGGAGATGGTGTCAAAGTTGATACTGCTACAGTTATAACAGCTGACCTTGAAGCTTCAAATGGGGTTATTCACGTGATTGATTCCGTGATCATGCCTAAGTAATATAGAATAACCATGCGGACCAGTTTAGTTTAATAATTGATCCACATGATTTTTATTTTATGGATAATATCCTCAACAAAAAAAAGCAAAAGAATAATAAAATATTCTTTTGCTTTTTTTTGTTAAAATTATTTTTATCAACCTCTCTAACTCTTTTGATTTTAATTTAGAAATTATTCTGAGATAGAAAATTCTCTTTAATTTTTCGTTTTTTTTCTATTTAAAGAAAAGCATTTTTAAAATAATTTTTTAGATTTTATCTTTTCGATTTTTAATAAATATGGCTTAAAACTTTAATATCAATCTCTTAAAATTTACAAATGTAAGCCTGTTTTGCACATTCAATAATTCCTGTTTTTATTTGCAAATCCCAGTTTCTTGTCTTATCCGAAGTAAAGCTATGTTGAGCACTTTGAAAAAGAGGTTTTAGAGCTTAAGACGCTGAACTATAACTTTTAGTGATTCTATTTTCCGTTTTATTTAAGCTTAATTTTAAAGATTATTTTAAATTCTATTTTACGACTGGAAAAGCAGAAATCCTTAATCTTGCCCCACCCATAGGAACTAGAACAAGTTCTTCTGAAGAAGTATCTGTTTTAACCGGGCTTTGTGGTAAAACCGCTACCAAACCATATTGGTCTATCCCCCATTCTGGAATTCTTTTACCTAATGCTTTTATCACTATAGGAGCTGTTTGATTGGTAAAAGGGTTATCGTTTGCTGGCCAGGTTTTTTTCACCACCTCAAAAGAATCTTCTACTTTCCCTTTTAATAGCAAACCATAATTCCATGGTGTACCAGGATAGATCTCGAACGAAGGCCATTGGTCGGCATCAGCAGTATCCTGCCAACCTGAATCTCCTATAGCTGTAACTTTACTATCCTTTTTTACATAGTCCTCTTTAATTTTTAAAGAATAGGTAAGCGGGCCATAATTAACACTCACACTATTTTTATTCTTTTCCCATTCTCTAACCTTTATCTTCATTGGAAGAGTGAGTGTAACCACATCATTATTGTTCCATTTTTTATCAAGTTGGATATATGCTCCATCTTTTGCAGGCAATGGAATTGGTTTTCCATTTATCTTGACTTGTGGATTTTCACACCATTCAGGAATCCTTAAATACAAGGGGAAACTTACTTTTTTATCTGTAGAAATGATAAACTTAACCTGATCATCAAAAGGGTACTGTGTTTCTTGCTTAATTCTTACCTTTTTGCCGTTTGCAACTTTTACATCAATCTGATTTTCATTATATAACTGAACCGCCAAACCGTTATCCGGGGTAGCCATCCAACTGCTTTCTTCAAAATACACCCATCCCGCAGAGTGGTTATGTTGGCAGCAACGGCTACTAAATGGGTTCATCATTAAAAAAGGACCGCTGTTATCAATGCCTGGAGAATGGTTTTTACTATCATTGATAGCCATATTTGGCGCTGTTAGATACCTTAATGCTCTATAATCAGGTGTAAACGCTGAAGGAAACATATTAAAGGCAACGTCCTCTGTATTATCTGCCCAAAAAGAGTCACCTGTAATAGGTAACAACATTCCGTTAGAAGTAATCTCCTCCACAATTCCGCAAGTCTCAACCGCTTGGCGTGGATCATCGTAACCTTTCCTGGCGTTTTCATCAGATCCAAACATTCCGCCAGGTACCTGACCGTACAAGTTCCTAATTAGTTTAAAATTATGATAGGTAGCTTCTAAATCAGACCCTAATTTACTTTGTTGAAAATACTGAGCTGGTTCTCTAAAACTTTGGGCAATATTAACATTATGCCAATTAGGGAGATTATTCTTTTGTCTCCAATCGGCTGTGTTCTTATCAATTTTTGTAGCCAAATTAAGCAAGAAAGAATTCCCTGTTCGATTATAAAGCCAATAAACACTTCTTATATTGTCTCCACCCCTACTTTTTTCCCAATAATCTTCTAAAAATTGGTTATCATTTAAACTCAATTGCCATTTAAAGTACTTGGTCATAAAAGGTAAAACTCTTTTATCTTGGGTATATTCAAAATAGGACTCTAAACACCATAACATGGGCATATTTCCCCAAAGGTCTCTCTTACCATCTCTAAGATTCATTGGCCCAAAATCTCCATTATCTCTTTGGTTATTCAAAACCGCATTGATCCAAAATTCAGATTCTTTAATCATCTTTTGGTCTTTTAACATATAACCGATATTAGCGTAACCCTTTAGCCAATAAGGCAATTCTTCCCAACCATACTTCCCTTTACCTTCCTTATTTAACCAAGCATTATCTTCTTTAGATAGCCAGATACTTATTTCCCCCAAATTCCCAGTAAGACCCTCTTTTT
>JACMNZ010000210.1 GCA_014378285.1 Pseudopedobacter sp. | reverse complement strand
GGTTTGATAGAATTAAAACACTATTTTGTTTATACTTAATTATAAAGTCAAGATTTTTATTCCGTTTTTTAGGTATAGTACTCGGGCTATCCCTAAACAATTCACAACAAATTGAAAGCAACCAACAAAACGTATTGTAAAACCAAAATCCCATCTAAATATAGGAAATAATAATATTCGTCCTTTTTCCACTTAGATTTAAAAATGAGCCATGCGGTTAAAAAGATTGTAAAAGTAAGGCCGAAGAAATCTAAATTAAAGCCACCTATTGGAAACAAAACCGAAAAAAATAAATAGATAAGGAGCAGAATCTGGCAAAAAAGATAAGCTTTTTTTTCTCCATAAACAGTTGCTATGGTTTTCAATTTGTACTTGCTATCCTGTAACATATCCCTAATATCAAACGGAATAGTAATGGCGATTACGAAAAGCAATCGCTTTAAAACTAAAATAATTAACTCCCAAAGGCTGATATTTATTTGACGTGAGGCGATAATCTCCATAACAGGAAACCAAACCGAACTCAATGCCCAAACCAAGGCAATTAAAAACAATTTTAAACCAGGGATATTTCTCAATCCGTGTTTTGTTTTACCAACAGAAAACAATGGAGTAGAGTATCCAATGGATATAAATCCTAATATAACTAGTAAAATTTGTGCTTTAAAATGAAGCTCAAGAAAACAAGGAATTAAGGCAATGGCAGCAAAAACCGTAATGCCTACATTCATGTTATAGTAATTAAAAATCCAGCGAACCCTGCGATATTCTGATAGTTGCGGATTTTTTGGTTTTTGTATAAGAATGCTAAAATTATAGGAAACTATGGTAGAAAAAAATAGGCAACCAATTACAAACCAATTAATTGGATAGCCAATTAAATGATAAGTAACCAAACCTTGGGCAGCCGCACCTAAAGAAATAAAGATGTTGCTAAACAATAGAAAATCTAAAGGTTGGCGTATGTATTTTATCATGAGCAGGGCAAAAGCTAACAGCTTAAAGCTAATAAACAGATTTGGAAATCTATTATAACAAATAAATTAGCCTTTTTTTAATTCAAAAATGGTAATTTCTGGCAAAATTCCAACTCTGCCTGGGTAACCAATAAAGCCATAACCAACGTTTACATAAAGTTGCTGATGACCTTCTTTGTACAAACCATCCCATTCATCATAAATATATTGTACCGGACTCCATTTTAAATATTCGCTTTCTATACCAAATTGCGCACCATGGGTGTGGCCGGCAAAACTCATATCAATATTTGAGTATTTGGGTAAAACCTCTGCTCGCCAATGAGAAGGATCATGAGATAATAAAAGTTTAATAGGTAAATCATCGGTGTTTTTAACCGCTTCTTCCATTTTGCCAAGTTTAGGGAAACGGCCAGTTCCCCAATTTTCAATGCCTAAAATTCCAATCTCTGCACCATCAATTTTTATTCTTCTGTTTTCGTTCATCAACAGATCCCAACCCATTAATTTGTGGGTTTTCTTAACATCTTCAATATTTTTTAAACGAGCTGATTCATTAGGCCACTTTTCATACATCCCATAATCATGATTACCCAAGGTAGAATAAACACCTAGCGGAGCTTTCACTTTAGAAAATAAATCTTGGTAATCTCTCATTTCTGAAGCTACTCCATTCACCAAATCTCCGGTAAAAAAAATCACATCGGGGTTTTGACCTAGTAACATTTCTATACCTCCCAAAACAGCTTTTTTGTTATAAAAACTTCCCGAGTGGATGTCGGAGATTTGTCCAACAATAATCCCGTCAAACTCTGAAGGCAAATTTTTAAAATAAATTTGTTGTTTCCTTATCCTATAATCATAAGAGCAAGTAATGCCATAACTTAATGAAAATAAAGGAATTGCAGCAACTACCAATCCCGCTTTAACCAAAAACTCTGATCTTGGAATGCTATTTTCAGAGTTTACAGTTTCTTTTTTGCCAGAAATTTTATTTTTTAATAGGATAAAAAGCCTTCTAATATCATCGATGAATAAAAAAGGCATAAAAAATATTTTGCTCACAAAAGTGATAAAAAAAGCGACCAAGAAAACCGTCTTAATTCCTAAATTAAGGTTAAAGAGAATGGTGGCGAAAACCCCTATTAAAAGAACCACGGTGTAGCCCCACCAAATAATTTGGAAGACTTTTTTTCTTGTTTTGGTCCATCTGGGATAAATATGTACAATTGCTTTGTAGCTGTAAAAATCAATAAGTAAAAGCAATACACTTATGATCAATAGTGGAATTATTCTTCCCATTTTATAATTTTTGTTTGGGCGTTACCCCAGTTGAAAAATCAGGGTCGGGCTTTCCGTTCCAATCTTTTTTGTCTTATTCTTCTCCTCGATAGCTATCGGGACGCTCAGAATTACAAAAAAGGATTTACACTGCAAAACCTATAATAAGATTAGGTAAACGCATTTTAAAAAGATAGCCCACGGTTTAAACCGTAGGCTATCTAAATGTTATATTTTGTTAATTTTAATACCTGTCATTAAGGTCATCTTCTCCTTCATCATCTGCAAACTCCGAACTAAATAGGCTGTTGAACATATCCTTAAATTCGTAGCCTTTTTCTAGATATCCTTTGCTAACTAAAGAGAATTCAGCTAAACCATGTAATACAAACTCCATATAAAGCAATTGTTGGTTTTCACTGATTTCTTTATGAAATAGATGAACTACAGCTTTTAATCCTGGGACATCATTTAATGCTTTTTTATATTCCGCATCTGTAATATCATCCAACAAATTTAAGCTATTTCCGTTACCAAACCAGTTGATGATATCTGCATAAGGATTGTCCTTTTTTGCTTTCTTCATCTTTTCTGGATCAGGGAAATAAATTTGTAGCATCGTTTTAATTGCTTTTCCAATTAAAATATTTGCGACTTTTGCCGGCCCTTCCAGCTCACCTTCATAAACCAATTCTATCTTTCCTGTAATTGCAGGGATAACGCCCAAGAAATCACTAATCCTAACAACGGTACTTTTTTCGCCATTAATTAGCATTCTACGTTCTGCATGTGAGATTAAATTTTCATAAGCAGAAATAGTTAAACGAGCAGAAACCCCTGATTTTTTATCAATATATTCCGAATTTCTAGCCTCAAAGGCAATTTGCTCTACCAAATCTTTAACCAAGCCATCAGCTTCAATTAACTTTTGAGCAGGCGTTATCAAGGCTTCTTGTTGCGTAATTTTTCTAGAAATAGCAACAGATTTTGGATAATGCGTCAAAATTTGACTTTCAATCCTATCTTTTAAAGGCGTTACAATAGACCCACGATTGGTATAATCTTCTGGGTTTGCTGTAAATACAAACTGAATATCTAAAGGCAAACGCAATTTGAAACCTCTAATTTGTATATCATGTTCCTGCAAAATATTAAACAACGCAACTTGGATTCTAGCTTGTAAATCCGGCAATTCATTGATTACAAAAATACTACGATGTGCTCTTGGTATCAGCCCGAAATGAATTACTCTTTCGTCAGAATAATTAAGTTTCTGGGTTGCTGCTTTTATCGGGTCAACATCACCAATTAAATCTGCAACAGTAACATCTGGCGTAGCCAGTTTCTCTGTATATCTTTCGTTTCTGTGCAACCACGCAATTGGTGTTTCGTCCCCATGTATTTCTATGGCGTTTTTACCGGCCCAACTTATTGGGGTCAAAGGGTCGTCATATAATTCAGAACCTTCAATATAAGGAATATATTCATCCAATAAATTGACCATTAACCTTGCTATACGGGTTTTTGCTTGTCCGCGTAAACCCAACAATAAAATATTATGCCGACTTAAAATTGCGGTTTGCAAATCGGGCATAACGGTATCTTCAAAACCAATAATCCCCTCAAAACCTAAATTTTTATCTTTTAGCCTAGCAATCAGGTTTTCCCTTAATTCTTCTTTAATCGAACGACTTTTATATCCCGATTTTTTTAATTCTCCTAGTGTCTTTATCATGCTTTGTTATAAATCCCTCTCCAAAAAGGAGAATGACTTTCTTATGTTATGGTTTGTTTTTTGCCGTATCCTAAATCCTTCTCTCATTATGAATGACTTGCTCATAGACTGTTATTTATTTTGTAATATGATGCTCTTATTTGTTTTGCGGCCTTTATTCTTGTTTCTCATATCTTGAATCTTAAAACAGTTATCTCACTGTCTTTCTTCTATTCTTAATATAATCCTCAAAAATATATTCTCCTAATCCTTTTAAAGAGCTATAAAATGCTCTTCCGCCGTTTACTTCTGTAAATTTTCTTACAAATTGTTGTAAGTACGGGTCTCGGGCAATCATAAAGGTAGTAATTGGGATATTTAATCTTTTACATTGTGCCGCCATGGTTAATGTTTTACTAATTACTTTTTTATCTAAACCAACACTGTTTTTATAATACTTTAAACCTTCTTTTAAGCAAGTTGGTTTACCATCGGTTATCATAAAAATTTGTTTGTTATGAGTTTTTCTTCTTCGCAAGATATCGGTTGCCAATTCTAAGCCTGCATAAGTATTGGTATGATATGGGCCAACTTGCAAATAAGGTAAATCTTTAACTGTAATTGGCCAAGCATCGTTACCAAAAACCACAATATCTAAAGTATCTTTTGGATATTTTGTGCTGATTAACTCGGCTAAAGCCATAGCCACTTTTTTTGCTGGAGTTATTCTATCCTCGCCATAAAGAATCATGGAATGTGAAATATCAATCATTAAGACGGTAGAAGTTAACGTTTTAAAATCACGTTCCTCTACTTCTAAATCACGTTCGGTCATCATAAAATCGCCAATGCCGTTATTGATTTGAGCATTTTGGATAGACGCCGTCATGTCTATTTGGTCAGAGCTGTCACCAAATTGATATTCTCTTCTATCTGCGTTTTTTTCTTCGCCTGTACCACTTTTTGGTGTGGAGTGATTTCCTTTTCCTGATTTTTTAAGCTTACCAAAAATTTCTTCCAAAGCAGATTTTCGAATAGTTTGCTCTGTTTTAGAAGTGATATTAAAACCACCTTTTGGATCATCACCACTTAAATAACCTTTATTTTTTAAATCCTCAATAAAATCGCCCATACCATAATCATCTTTAGTTATGTTATGCTGTTTATCCAACTCGTTCATCCATGATAAAGCTTCGTTGGCATCTCCTGCGGTATAGTTTAATAGCTCTAAAAATAGTTTTAAGAGCTCCTCAAATCCACCGTTGGATAGTTGTTTGGGAATAAATTTTGAAAAACCGTAACCTCGCATTTGCTATATTTATTCTTTATTAACGTTTATGTAAAGTTAAAAGTTTGAATTTGGCTAAAGTCTTTATAAAGGTTAAATCGCTGTCATATTATTAGTTATATTTAGAGTTAAAAATTTATTTTAAATTAAGGTATTTAAACACGCTATTTGCTTTATTTTTATCCTAGTAAAAGGGATAAAGACACCACTACTATCGATAATACAATATAAATCGTTAAAAACATGAAAAAAATCATTACAGCACTCGCATTTCTAATTATCAGTAATTTAGCAATTGCACAAGAAAAAGAAATTAAAGAACTGATAGAAAAACAACGTTCTGATTGGAACAAAGGAGATATTACTGGATATATGGAAGGGTATCAAAAATCTGATTCTTTACTTTTTGTTAGTAAAAACGGACCAGAGTACGGTTGGAGAACAGTTTTAAATAACTATCAAAAGTTCTATCCAGATAAAGCTTCAATGGGT
>JACMNZ010000209.1 GCA_014378285.1 Pseudopedobacter sp. | reverse complement strand
CTGTCCCGCAGCTGTAAGCTCTAATAACTGTTTTTCATTCTTAAAGTCACTGTTCGCTAACCTGCGGATGGGAAGGCAGAAAAACAGGGAGTAAGTCAGAATACCTGCCAAAACACAATAATTCATAGCTTTCGCGGATTGAAGCTGATGAGTGTAGATACTTCTCTCTTGTTTAGGGTATTTCCATTCCATTTTTTTCGCGAGCTTAATTTAGATTGATGTTGTTAAAAATATATCTATTTGGCTTCACATTTTTACTGATTTTAATCGGTCAGGTTGGTTTTGCGCAAATAGATTCACTACAAAAAATTAAAGAAGTTAAAGTTAAAACTGCCTTTGAAAAACCTAGTTTAAGAGCTACCCAAACTGTAGATTCGGCATCGTTCTTAAAAACAAGTTCTTATAATGTTGCAGATGCCATCAGAAATTTTGCGGGTGTAAAATTTAGGGATTATGGAGGTATAGGAGGTTTAAAAACCGTTTCTGTTAGGAGTTTAGGAGCAAATCATACCGGAGTTCAATATGATGGAATCAATATTAGTGATGCACAAACCGGACAAATTGATTTAGGGAGATTGATGTTAGATAACGTGGAATCTATTTCGCTTTACCAGGCGCAACCAGATGATTTATTAACCAATGCCAGGTCTTTTTCATCTTCAAGTTTAATCATTATCAAAACAAAAGCACCTTCTTTTGAAGCTGGAAGAACAAATAAACTTTCCTTAAAATATACAGGTGGTTCATTTGGATTGATTAATCCTGTTATCCAATACAATCAAAAAATCAATAAAAATTGGGGTTTTAATGTCATCTCAGCATTGCAAAAAGCAACAGGAGAGTATAAATTTAAAGTAAATGGGGATGGCTCTGATACTTTGGCCATCAGAAAGAACTCTAAAATAAATACTTGGCAATTTGATGGAGGAATAAGAGGGAAATTGGGGAAAGATGGTTTGCTAGAGTTAAGAGCGAACTATTACGATTCTGAAAGAGGTTTGCCAAATGCAGTTATCTTTTATCAACCAACAGGTAAACAAACTTTGTGGAATAAAGATTTTTATACTCAGGCAAAATATACCCAAAAACTAAGTGCCAAATGGAATTTATTGGTAAGCGGAAAATATAGTAGCAACCATACCCGATACAATGACCCTGATTATCTGAACCAAATAGGAATGTTAGATAATAGATATAACCAAAAAGAGTATTACCAATCAGTAGCAACTACATTTAGTCCTTTAAAAAATCTGACTTTTAATTACGCTGCAGATTTATTTTTTACAACACTTTCCACCAATTTATATCAATATGCTTATCCTTTGCGCACCAGTTTGTTGCAAGTTATAGGAGGGAAGTATAAACTTAAAAAATGGACTTTTGAAAGTAATATATTAAATACTTACATCAAAGAAAAAGTCAAAAAGGGCCAAGCCTCTCCAGAACGTATGATTTTTACCCCTACGTTTTCAATGGCTTATCAAGCATCTTTAAACTTAACTTTAAGAGGTTTTTATAAAGATGTTTTTAGATATCCTACTTTTAATGATTTATACTACACCAATTTTGGTAATAGAAAATTGAATCCAGAAAAAACGAAGCAATATAATGCAGGTTTAGTTTACAATAAATTCACCAATGCTAAACTTAATTGGATTTCTATTAGTAGCGATTTTTATTTCAATCAGATAAATGATAAAATAATAGCTCTCCCCAATAAAGATTTATTTATCTGGACAATGTATAATATAGGAAAGGTGAATATTTATGGTGCAGATTTTACAAGTAAATTCAATTATCAAATCAATTCGAAAACAGAAATACAGACTAACATTAATTATACCTATCAATTGGCTTTAGACAAAAGCGACCCTACATCTTCTGTTTACAATAATCAAATTCCATATACTCCCCAACATACCATCGCATTTAATGTTGGTTACCAAAACAAAAACTGGGGTGTTTTTTATAACAATATTTTCTCATCAG
>JACMNZ010000208.1 GCA_014378285.1 Pseudopedobacter sp. | reverse complement strand
GATTTAGATGCTATTGAAGATGGAAAATATGAAATTTCTGAAGGATTAAAATCTATTGTTGCCACCAAAATAGGAATGACAGCGCAGGAATCTGAGGCAAAATTTGAATGCCACAACAACAATATCGATATTCAAATCTGTATCAAAGGAAACGAAACTTTCGGCTGGAAATCCAGAAACAACTGTACAAAACAAAAAGGCGAATACAATCCAGAAAAAGATGTATTATTCTTTAATGATGATCCTTCTATGCACTTTACCTTAAACTCAGGAGAATTTGTGATTTTTTATCCAGAAGACGTTCATGCTCCAATGATTGGCGAAGACGAAATCAAGAAAATAGTGATTAAAGTGAGGAAGTAAAAACAAACTTGGCCCCAAATTTTTTTCTATCTTGTATCTCTAAAATTTAAAACGATGAAAAAAATATTACTCATACTTGCCCTGTTTTTAAGCAATTATTGTTTCGCACAAAAAACCTACTTGCAATGCGGTCATTTAATTGATGTGAATGCGGGGAAAACTTTAACAGAGATGACTGTCGTGATTGAAGGCACTAAAATTATCGAGGTAATTAATGGTTATCAAAATGGAGGTAAAGCCGATAAAATCATTAACCTGAAAGATAAAACTGTTTTACCCGGTTTAATTGATTGCCATGTCCATTTAGAATTTCAAACCAGTAAAGATGCTTTTCGAGAGGGGTTTACTTCTAGCGAGGCTGATGTAGCTTTTAGATCTGCCGAATATGCAAAAACCACTTTAATGGCGGGCTTTACTACTGTCCGTGATGTAGGTGGAAGTGGCGTAAACATTGCTTTAAGAAATGCTATAAACTCCGGCGTTACGGTTGGTCCACATATCTACACCGCTGGAACCGCCATCTCAGCAACAGGCGGACACATGGACCCAAGCAGCGGGTTGAGCTTTAGTCTATCTGAAAAAATTTATAACGGTTTACCTAAACCAGAAGATGGTGTAGCCGATGGCGATGATGAAATAAGAAAAGCAGTTCGTATTCAATTTAAAAGAGGAGCAGATTTAATTAAAATTGCCTCAACTGGGGGTGTTTTAGATTTGAGTAAAGATGGTTCTGGAGCGCAATATACAGAAGAAGAAATCAAAGCTTTTGTGCAAACCGCCAAAGAATATGGTATGAAAGTGGCCTGCCACGCTCATGGTGCAGAAGGAATTAAAAGAGCTATCAGAGCTGGGGTAACTTCTATTGAACACGGTACTTTTATCGATGAAGAAGGAATGGAATTAGCTAAGAAATATGGCACTTATTATGTTCCCACAATAATTGCCGGAAAATCCGTTGCCGATTCTGCAAAGATTGCTGGATATTATCCACCAGTTATTGCAAAAAAAGCTACAGCAATTGGGCCAGAGATTCAAATCACTTTTGGGAAAGCTTATAAAGCGGGTGTTAAAATTGCTTTTGGAACCGATGCCGGCGTTTATGCTCATGGAAAAAATGCTAAAGAATTTGCTTACATGACAGAAGTAGGCATGCCACCAATGGAAGCCATAAAATCTGCTACTAAAAGTGCTGCCGATTTATTGGGAATCACAGATATTGCCGGAAGTATTGATAAAGGTAAAACGGCGGATATTATTGCAGTTAACGGCGACCCAGTTAAAGACATTCGTATCTTACAAAATATAACCTTTGTGATGAAAGATGGTGAAATTATAAAGCAATAAAAAACTAAATCAATGAAATTTATTTAGCTGACTATTTTTTGATGTTAACATTACACTCATATAATTTTTTTAAATTTTTCATTGTATCGCTTTAAATAATTCTAAAAGGCCAATATCATAACCTGCAATTTAATTGTGGGTTTTTTTATGGATTTTTAATCCAACAGCTTTATCTTTAAAAAAATAAATCAACTTATGGAAAACACACAACAGCCTATCATCAGCATAAAAAATCTTAGAAAAAATTACGGCGACAAGCAGGTTTTAAAAGGTATCAATTTAGATGTTTATCCTGGGCAAGTGATTGGTTATATCGGCCCAAATGGAGCGGGAAAATCAACCACCGTAAAAATATTAACGGGTTTAATTAGCGATTTTGAAGGAGATGTTTTTATGTATGATCAAAACATCAAAGATGACATTATCAGCATAAAAAGCCAAATTGGTTACGTACCAGAAAATGCCGAAATATATGATGTGCTTACTCCTTTAGAATACCTAGATTTTATTGGTAAGCTATACGGAATGGAAGAGGACGCTATTGCAATAAGAGCTACCAAACTATTGATCGCTTTTGGCATTGG
>JACMNZ010000020.1 GCA_014378285.1 Pseudopedobacter sp. | reverse complement strand
TTAGATATTGTTTTTAGAAATAAATAAAATGTCATTTAAACCCATCACCATATTTTACGCATTAGTATGCTATGTATTTGCCCAACTTTTTTGGTGGGCTACACTTCTGGTAGAATTAAATCCCGAAAGAAAAAGCATGGTTATAGGTGAAGGCTTTGTTTTTATTTCATTGATGAGTTTTGGGATTTATAAATTACATAGAGCCATTGATAAGGAAAAAAAGATTAGCGACCAACAAAAAAACTTTTTACTTTCTGTAACACACGAGTTAAAATCGCCTTTGGCATCCATTAAACTTTATTTACAAACCATTCATAAAAGGGAGTTGGATAGAGAGCAACAAAAGAATTTTATTGCTAAATCATTATTGGATATTGAAAGGTTAAACGATTTGGTAGAAAACATGCTTTTGGCAACCAGAATTGAGAATAAATCGTATTCTTTCCCTAAACAACAACTTAACTTATCAGATTTGGTAGAGCAAATTGTTTCTCGTTTACAAATTCATGTGTGTAGTAAAGAAGCCATTATCACTTCAATTGATTCAGATGTTTATATATCTGGTGATCAATTTGCATTGTCATCGGTAGTTACTAATTTGATAGAAAACGCTGTTAAATATTCGCCAGAATGTGTGCCAGTTCATATAGATTTGCATAGAAAAGAAAATGGGAAAGTTTGTTTTAAAGTTGCAGATTTAGGCATTGGTATAACCGATGAAGAAAAACCTAAAATATTTAATAAGTTTTATAGGGTAGGGAGTGAAGAAACTAGAAAAACCAAAGGTACTGGTTTGGGGTTATTCATTGTGAAACAAGTGCTTGACAATCATCAAGCTCAAATAAAAGTTAAGAATAACCAACCAAGAGGAACGGTTTTTGAAGTTTCTTTTAATTAAAGAAAAAAATATGTCTGTAAAGCAAAGAATTTTATTGATGGAAGATGAAGAACATCTTTTGGAAGCCATTAAATTAAACCTAGAAATGGAAGGCTTTTTTGTAAGAGCCGTAACCGACGGTAAAAGAGCCCTTAAAGTTTATAAAGAGGAAAAATTTAACCTTATCATCTTAGATGTAATGGTACCAGAGATTGATGGGTTTCAGGTAGCAGAAACTATCCGTTTAGAAAATAGCGAAGTTCCCATCATGTTTTTAACTGCCAAAAACACATCAGAAGACAGAATTACAGGGCTTAAAAAAGGAGCTGATGATTATTTAACAAAGCCTTTTAATTTGGAAGAACTGATTTTAAGAGTCAATAATCTGATTAAAAGAAGCATGAAAGGCGATGATCTAAAAGAAATCAACTCCTATAAAATTGGTGATAAAACCATTTATTTTAATTCTTTTGAATTGAAGAATGATGATGGTACAGTTACGCCACTTACTAAAAAAGAAACCATGCTTTTAAAGCTTTTGATAGAGCGCAAAAACGAAGCAGTATCTCGCGAGCAAATTTTAGAAACAGTTTGGAATTATGACGTTTACCCATCAACAAGAACGATTGATAACTTTATCCTGACGTTTAGAAAATATTTTGAACCAGATCAAAAGAACCCAATTTATTTCCATTCTATCCGTGGTGTCGGTTACAAATTTACCGACGGGCATTAATCAAAGGTTTTTTAAATTTAGGATTAGAGGTTTTTTAAAAGAAGATTTAATAGTGAAGTATTTATTTGGGCGTTTTAACAATCCGCCAGCTGGCGGATGTATCTTTTTTTCAGAAAAGGAAAAAAAGGATGCCGCTTCAATCGTTAACGCAAAAATCAACTTTATTAAAAACCTTATTCTAACTCTTACAATTAATGTTTACCAATCAAGCTAGAGTCCTAGTCTGCATCTCCCTACTTTTGGTGGCAGGTTTGGCTGCTTTTTTTAAAGTTTATGAAATTTCCGCTTTAAGCGGGATGTTTATCGGCGTGGTAATTTGGGGATATTATAAAGAAGGTCCATTAGTTTTAGCAGCTAAACAATTTAAGCTTAAAAACTATGAGAAATCTTTAGCGCTTTTATCTTCAATAAAGAATCCTGGTCTCCTTAATAAAAGAAAAAAACCTTATTATTATTTCCTTTTGGGAAGTATTGCAATAAACCGACTAGATTATGAAAATGCCGAGCTAAATTTGGGTCAAGCAGCAATTGGAGGTTTGAGGGCAAATGATTTAGGAGTTGTCTTGATGCATTTAGCAAATATTAGCCTTAGAAACCACGATAAAGAAAAGGGTATGGTTTGGATAAATCAAGCAGAAAAACTTCCATTAACGGCAAAGTATAAGAGCATTTTAGGTAACATAGAAAAAGAATTACGCAACATTAAATGATGGATTCCTTATTTTTAAAAGCAGCATTTTCGAAAAAAACAGAACGTCCACCTGTATGGATGATGAGGCAAGCAGGTCGTTTTATGCCCGAGTATTGGGAGATAAAAAACAAATATTCCTTTTTGGAGATGTGCAAAACCCCAGAAATTGCTGCCGATGTAACTATGTTGCCTGTAAATTTATTGGGAATTGATGCCGCTATTCTTTTCTGCGATATTTTAGTAACAGGAGAAGCCATGGGTGGTGATTTGGATTTTATTCAAGGCGTTGGCCCAAAATTTTCTAATCCGGTAAGAAATGCTCAAGACATTGAGAACTTACAAACCGATGTTACAGATAAATTGGAATATGTTGCAAATGCTATCAAAGTAATTCAACAAAGATTAAATGGTTCTATTCCTTTAATTGGTTTTGCAGGTGCGCCTTTTACGGTAATGAGTTATTTAATTGAAGGTGGTTCTTCAAAAGATTTTAAGCTAACTAAACTTTTTATCCATAATCAACCAGAATTAGCTCATAAATTATTGGCTAAGATTACGAAAGTTACCATTGATTATCTAAACCTTCAAATTGCCGCTGGCGTTAACGCTGTTCAGCTTTTTGATAGTTGGGCTTTGGCATTAAGCTGGGATGATTATACCGAGTTCTCTCACAATTACAATAAAGAAATTATTTCTAAATTAAATAGG
>JACMNZ010000207.1 GCA_014378285.1 Pseudopedobacter sp. | reverse complement strand
CATAATAAAATCGAAATCCTTGCCATAAATATAAGATGCGGCTGCTTTACCTTTATTTATTTCTGCATTTTTAATTTCTACAACCTTATTTCCTGGTAATAATTGTAGCCCTTTTTCTCGGGTTAAATATCTCATATTACTAATCAATTCATTTGCTCGCAATTCTCCCAAACCTTTTTCTACCTTTCTATAATGCCATGCTAAAGAGAAGCGTTTTTCTTCTATAAAACTACCTGCCGTTCTATCAGAATAAGATTCTAACATGTGCCTTACGCCTTGTTTCCATTTATCTGAAAGGTTGGGCTCCTCTTGCCAATCTTCACCATCATATTTTTTCCAAGCGCCATGTTCTGCAATTAAATCTATAGGTAAATGCCCAAACCACTCGCTTAAAGTCTCATATTTTCTCCCGCTGATGATAACGATTTGGTTTCGCTCGTCTTTATTTAAATCATTAATGATTTGATACAGTTCTTCGTCTGGTTTCGCTTCTAGCGGATTTCCATTAAAGTTGACCAATGTGCCATCATAATCTATAAAGAAAACTCTTTTTGCTGATGCTTTAATGGCTTCTTTAAACTGAAATTTTAAATCTTGATTTACATATTTTGCCATTCTAGATTTTTCACCCTCTTTTACCTCTTCCAATTGATTCATAAATATTTTTACCCAATGGTTGATATCAAATTTCATTACTGTTTCCCGCAAGTTTTTCATCCTTGAGATTTTCTCTTCTTCTGGCATTTCTAATGCCTCAACAATTGCTCGGTACATTTCTCCCAAATTATTGGGATTAACAATTAAAGCCTCAATTAATTCTTTAGACGCTCCGGCCATTTCGCTCAAAATCAAAACGCCAGTTTCATCTGTTTTGCTGGCAATATATTCTTTACTCACTAAATTCATCCCATCCCGCATTGGCGTAACCAAACAAATATCTGCCCTAGAATATAAGGAAGAAGGCGTTTCTATCGGAAAAGAGCGATAAAAATAATGAATGGGATGCCAAGCGGCAGTTCTATATCTTGAATTTATATTGCCAACCAATTTGTCTATATCATCTCTTAAATCTCGATATTGAGGAATGGTATCTCGAGAGGGCACAACAATCATGTGCATAGCTATTTTTTCTATGTATTGAGGGTTTTCTTCTAAAACTTTATCAAATGCCAAAAGCCTTTGTATTATCCCTTTACTGTAATCTAAGCGATCTATTGAAAGAATAATTTTGGTTTCGCCAATTATTTGATTGTAAATTTCTTTCTCGTGTAAAACTTCTTTGGAGAATGTTAGATCGTTAAACTTTTTAGCATCAATTCCCATCGGGAAAGCATCAATGGTAATGTTTCTATCATCTTTATGAATGATATTTGCAGTTGTTTGTATTGGTAAAACCCTAGTTGCAGAACTGGTAAAATGTCTAACATCATCATAAGTATGAAAACCTATTAAATCAGCACCTAACATTCCGGTCAGTAATTCAACTCGCCAGGGTATCAGCCTAAAAAGTTCATAAGACGGAAATGGAATATGTTGAAAAAACCCAATTGTAGTGTTTGGCAATTCCTCTCTTATCATCTGCGGAAGCAACAATAACTGGTAATCATGTATCCAGATAATATCGCCTGGTTTGGCAATTTTTAGTACAATATTTTTAAATTTTTCATTTACCAATCTATAGTAATCCCAATATTCTTGCTCATACTGGGCGTAAGTACTCATGTAATGAAATATAGGCCACAAGGTTTCATTAGAAAAACCTTCGTAATAATTCTGGATTTCTTTTGGGGATAAAAAAACCGGGAAAAGATTTTCTTGCATTAGTTTATCTGTAATTTCTTGTTCATCATTTTTTGGAACGTCTAAACCTGCCCAGCCAATCCAAATATTTTCTCCTTCTTTATAAATTGATCCTAAACCAGTTGCTAAACCTCCTTCACTCATTTTTAAATAATATTCTTCGTTTTCTTTAGCGATTTTTACTGGTAAACGGTTAGAAATAATAATAGTCTTACTCATAATTTGTAGATAAGGATGGTTGGTCTCATTTAAAAATAAGCAATAATGCTACCACCAATCATTGATTATATTAATATTTTAATAAAAAAAATAGGCTGCCAGTTTAATAAAGGCAAGAATTTTGATCGTAATTTACCTAAATTATAAAATATACATGCTATGGTCATAACCCAACTTAACTTAGATACCAATATTTTTTCTTACATAAATCATCTTCCAGATTTTATTTTCAATATCATTATTCTATTAATTTCTATTGTTTTTGCGTTTGTACTTAAGGCATTATTCTTTAGACTAACCTCCTATTATAGAAAGCATGAGCGCTTTAGTTTTTTAAGATCAATAGTTTTACATTTAAGTAAACCCCTCAATTTTTTTCTTCCGTTGGTTTCCATAAATTCTTTCTCTAACCTTATGCGGCTTTCTAAATTAGAAAGAAGTGTTTTAGACAAAGTAATTGAGATAGGTTTGATCATATCGTTTTCATATATCTTAATTAATTTGATAAAGGTTATCCAAGATTTTTTTATCTCTACTTATGATTTAAAAAAAGAAAACAACCTTAGGGAACGTAAAATAAGGACTCAGTTACAGTTTTTAAAGAAATTTTTAGTTGCATTAATTTTAGTTTTAACCGTTGCGGCCATACTTTTTAGTTTTGAAGGTATGCGAAAAATTGGTACCGGACTTTTAACCAGTGTTGGTATTGGGGGGATTATTATAGGTTTTGCGGCACAAAAATCTTTAGGGAATTTATTGGCTGGTTTTCAAATTGCATTTACCCAGCCCATCCGTATTGATGATGTTTTGGTTGTTGAGGGCGAATGGGGAAAAGTGGAAGAAATTACACTGACTTATGTAGTAATTCATATTTGGGACCACCGCCGATTGATTTTACCCATTACTTATTTTATTGAAAAACCTTTTCAAAACTGGACTAGGATTTCTGCAGAAATTTTAGGAACTGTTTTTTTGTATGTTGATTATACTTTGCCATTAGAAGATTTAAGAAAAGAATATGACCGTTTGTTAGACAACCATAAATTGTGGGACAAAAAAGTTAAAGTTGTACAAGTAACAGATACTAAAGAGCGTGTAATGGAAGTGAGAGTTTTAATGAGTGCAAATAACTCATCTGATGCTTTTGATTTGCGTTGCGACATTAGAGAAGGATTAATCACTTTTATCCAAAAAAATTATCCAAATAGTTTACCAAGAACCAGAGCAGAATTTATCGGAAATAAAGACCAAGATTTTTTAAAATCATAAAATTGTCATTTAACCTAAAAGCATTAAAAAATAAATGTTCAAACATCTATTTTTGGGCAAAAAAAATAAATGAAAAATAATCAAGAAATAATAACTGCTTTAAACTGGAGATACGCAACTAAAGGTTTTGATAACAGTAAAAAGCTAAGCGATAGCGAATTGAATTTATTGTTGGACGCTGTTCAGTTAGCTCCAAGTTCTTACGGATTACAACCTTACCAAATTGTTGTAATAAGCAATCAAGAAATTAAAGAAAAATTGAAAGCAGCAGCCTACGGTCAACCACAATTAGCAGATGCTTCTCATATTTTTGTTTTTGCAATTACAAAAAACTACACTACGCAACATGTAGATGATTATGCAAAAAACATTGCAGTAACAAGAACGATAGATGTTATAGATATACAAGGTTTTGTTGACACTATGAAAGGCACTGTAAACTCTCGCTCACAAGAAGAATTAGCAATTTGGAATGCAAAACAAGCTTACATTGCTTTAGGAGTTTTGTTAGAAACCGCAGCAATCGCTGATTTTGATGCCTGCCCTATGGAAGGATTTAACAATGCAGATTTTGATGAGATTTTAGGCTTAGAAGAAAAAAACCTGACTTCCGTAGTAATAGCAGCAGTTGGTTTTAGATCAGCAGATGACGATTACCAACATTTAGCTAAAGTGAGAAAATCTAAAGAAGATTTGTTTATACATGTATAAACAAACAAATTTTAGTGTCAAAACAAAAAGCCATCCTAAACAGGATGGCTTTTTTACTGTAAATTAATTTTAAACTTTACTAAAATCCAAAATTCACATTAATTACTCTATTATTTCCCCTATCCAAAGAATTCCTCAAATCATAAGTATCATTCTGTAAATTTATGATTGCTAATTCCCTATCACTAATTTGTCGCGAGCTTAAGGTTGTTCTTTGTGAAGTTAATTGTTGTTGAGAATTTGTTAGTTTATTAATGGCTAAAGCCAAAAGTTGTTCACCAAGTGAAAGCGTTTCTGTAGTTTGTACATATTGGTTGTAATAGTTGGTTCTGGTTTCCCAAAATGTATTACTATACCTGCTTCTATCGTAATCTCTACACTCTCCTAAATAATCACCATGGTTTAAATGTGCTTTAACGGCATTTTCAGATACGTTTATCATAACTGGATAATCAGAACCGTTTGGTTTATGACACATAGCAACTTTTTTGCTATTCCTTGGATATTTTACATCATAATAATTTTGTCCTGTCCACCAAATAATTCCTGGATAGTAATTTTGATTTACCCATTTATTTTTTTTGTTCCCTTTTAATTTGGACATTCTATAATCAAAACGGTCATTATCCCATTTTCCATCTATCCACTTTTCTTGTTCTTTATATTTTTTACCAACTTGTTTTTCCCATTTTTTGTTTGACTTACCTATTTCTTTATCAAACTTTTTAAACTCCTTGTCGGATTTGCCTCTATCCTGATTTTTATCCTGATTTTTATTTTGGTTTTTATCTTGTTTTTTATTTTCTCCTTTATTCTCTTTCTGATAGTTTTCAGATTGATTTTTATCGTTAGAACCTTTGTTTTTATCTTGTCCTTTACCTTGGTCAAAATTTGATGTAGTAACCATTATCAAAGGGATAATAGCCACACTCATAAAATATCCTAGTCTCATTTTTTTTGGTTTTTAGTTATTGGTCTCAAATTTTTTATCTAATTCTTTCATAGATTTTTGAATTTTCCTTATATCCTCAGTTACTTTTTTGTCTGTTAGTTTAAGAGAATCTTGTGTTAATTCCATTTCGGCAATTTCTGGTTCATTTGGTTTTGAATTGCATGAGATAATAATCATTGAATATAACAGCATACAGATTAAACTGTAAAAAATTGATTTTTTCATTGTTTTAATACATTTAAATTTCATTGGTAATTAAATTAATTATGTTTCTTTAAAAAATTCAACATTTAACCCCTAGTTACAAATATCTTGCCGCTATTTAAAGCTGGAAAAGAAATCCTACATGCAATATTTGGAATAGACCAGAAAACGCAAAGAACCATCTTTCTGTTTTATGATGAATTTTTAAAAAAAAATATATCATAAATAAAATTTATATAAAATTTAGATTAATCTAAATATATATTTATATTTATTAAAATATTAATTAGCTTTGTATAAAAAAATATTCAAGCTAAGTTAATTTATGAAAATATATTTTTTAATTCTTTTTATGTTGCTTTTTGTTTACCAAGGCTTTGGACAGGATTTTTCCATTGCTGGAATAGTAAGAGATAAAAGCAACAACCAGCCCATCGAATTTGGAAACGTAGGGGTGCAATCAAGTAATCTTGGTATAAACACTAATTTAAACGGTCGGTTTAGTTTAAAAATTCCTGAAAATAAAGTTGGCTCTTACTTAATTGTCTCTTGCATAGGTTACCAGTCTGATACACTTAGCATCGCCAGAGGCAAACTTATCTATCTAATTTTTTTGAAACCTATTAACAACACTTTAAACGAAGTGGTGGTTACAGGTGTTTCTAGGGCTACATTAGCAAGGGAAAACCCAATTCCTATTGTAAGTATTTCGGCAAAAAAGATGGAACAGAGCATAGAAAGCAACATAATTGACATTTTGGTAAAACATGTTCCTGGTTTAAATGCAGTAAAAACAGGTCCTAATATTTCTAAGCCATTTATACGTGGTTTAGGATATAACAGGGTGCTCACACTTTATGACGGAATTAGACAAGAAGGACAGCAATGGGGAGATGAACACGGAATTGAGGTGGATCCTTATCATATTGATAAGGCGGAAGTGGTTAAAGGACCATCGAGTTTAATATATGGATCAGATGCTTTGGCAGGTGTGGTTGGTTTAATCCCGACATTGCCCAATAATACAAATAGTTTAGTGAAAGGGAAATTTATCTCAGAATATCAGGGAAATAATTCTTTGATAGGAAACGGACTGGGTTTAACTTATGGGAATGAGCATTGGAGCTATGCGTTGAGAGGTTCTTACCGGATAGCAAAAAATTATCAAAATAATATTGATGGAAGGGTTTATAATAGTGGATTTAGAGAAGCGAACGCGTCTGGAAGCATAAAATATACCAGCTACACCGGGGCTACAACTTTAAATGCTACTTTATATGATAATCACCAAGGCATCCCAGATGGAAGTAGAGATTCAATAAGTCGGAGATTTACTTATCAAACAAAAGAAGGGATTAATGATGATATCTTAAATAGGCCAATTGTATCTGATGATGTTCTAAATTCTTATCAGCAAAGCCCTCTTAATCAACACATCCAACATTATCGTGTTTATGCAAAAAGCAGGTACCAGGTTGGTGATGGTGGTGCAATAGATGCTTTAGTTGCTTTTCAGCAAAATATCAGAAGAGAATTTACTCACCCAACATTTCCTAAGCAAGCTGGCTTGTTTGTTAGGTTAAATACGGTTAATTATGGCTTAAACTATAATTTACCGTCTTACTTTAACATCGATGTTTCATTAGGAGTTAACGGAATGTATCAGAATAACATCAACAAAGACGCTACGGATTTTCCTATTCCTAATTATAACCTCTTTGATGCCGGTATTTATGGTTTTGCAAAATGGAAATATCAAAAATGGACGGTTGGCGCAGGTATTAGATATGACCAACGAAACCTCAATAGCACTGATTTCTTTACAGAACCAAATCCTGTTACCAGTTTTAATATGGAAGCTGAAAGTGGCAATACCACCGGAGCGTATTTACAATTCCCATCATTTAATAAAGTTTTTAATGGTATTTCATTAAGCCTTGGAAGCACATTTGCATTTAGTAATTCTGTAAGTTTAAAGGCTAATATCGCAAGAGGCTATCGGGCACCAAGTATTCCTGAATTTTCTTCTAACGGACTGGATCCAGGTGCACATATTATTTATCTTGGAAACCGAAATTTTAACCCAGAGTTTTCTTTGCAAGAAGATTTTGGTATTGATGTTAACGCCAAAGACTTTAATAGTACTTTAAGCATTTTTAATAATAATATTTCAGATTATATTTTTCTTTCTCAATTGGTAGACGCTAATAACAACCCTATTGTAGATGCGCAAGGAAATAAAACTTACCAATATCAACAATCTAAGGCGCAAATTTATGGCTTGGAAGCCACTTTTGGATTGCACCCAGAAGCTTGGAGGGGATTTGAGTTTACCAATTCTTTGGCATTAACGTATGGTTTTAATAAAAGTGATGTTTTTAAAGGTTCTGGTTTGCAAGGATCATATCTTCCATTAATCCCTCCTTTGCATCTTATTACCAGTATAAGTCAAGAATTAATCTTAAAATCTGATGTTATAAAATCTATGAACATGAAGTTGGAGGCAGATATAAATGGAGCACAGGGCAGATATTTAGGATTAAACAATACAGAAACCTTTACACCAAGCTATACTTTGATAGATTTTAGCGCAGGGATAAACATCAATTACGCCAAAAACAAGATTTTAACAATACAGTTTTCTGTGAATAATCTTTTTGATAAATCTTATCAATCCAACCTTAACAGATTAAAATTTTTCGAGTATTATACGGCATCTCCAACCGGCAATTTAGGAATCTTTAATATGGGGAGGAATATTTGTGTAAAAGCAATTGTCCCTTTTTAATATATCTGATAATCTAATTAAAAAAAAACAAATTTACTTTACATTTAACGATAGCAAAATCCAATTATTTAAAATGGATTATCAATTAAATTAATCTTTTCTTTGTTTTCGGATAATCCTTGCTTCAGAAAATAATCTGTATTAAAATCGATATTTAATCGTTAATAAAAAGCAAATTAACATAACGTAAAATATATTTTAATCGGGTTTGTTTAATTGTGATAACACTCAACTTTCAGGTATCAATCTTCGCATCTATTCTTAAAACAATAATTTACATATCATGAAATTATTAAGCATATTCTTTTTATCGTTTTTCCTATCTGGTAACACTTGGGTTTTGGATATTAACCAAGCAAAATCTACAGCAAAAGAAAACCATAAATACATTTTAATAAATTTTTCTGGTTCTGATTGGTGCAGCCCTTGTATCCGAACACATAAAGAGATTTTTGAAAAAGAAGCTTTTGAAAACTATGCTGTTAATAATTTGGTTTTAGTAAGAGCAGATTTTCCACGGTTAAAGAAAAATCAGCTTTTAGCACAACAATTAAAAAAAAACAATGATTTAGCCGTTAAGTACAATCCTGAAGGAGATTTTCCTTTAACAGTTTTGGCAGATGAAAACGGGAAAGTGATTAAAGAGTGGAAAGGTTTTCCAAACTGTTCTTCTGAAGATTTTGTTAAACAGGTAAAAGATGCCATCCACTAACCTAGTTACTCAGCAAGTTTTTAAACAATCTATAAAACTGATGGGTAATTAATTCGGGATTTCTGTTATAGTAAATGATTTGGCTTTTGCTGATGAAAAATAGCATTGTAAGCATGAACTTAAGTTTTAAGTAAGGGATAAAATTGATTTTATTAACCACACTATTTCCGAAGTAAAATGAAATAGCCTTAACTTTTAAAAAAACTTTAAGGTCCAACTAAACTTTTTAAATTCTTACTTGTTATTTCATTATGGCTAAAGCATCGTTATCAATTATTCAAGCTCTTAAAAAAACAGCTGCTAATTTAGAAAAAGGCTCTCAATACCAATGGGGGCACATGGGTAGCTGTAATTGTGGTAATTTAGCTCAAGTAATTACCAATAAAGACAAAGCCGAAATCCATAAATCTGCCATGAGGAGACATGGCGATTGGAACGAACAATTGATAGATTATTGCCCAACAAGTGGTTTGCCAATAGATCATATTATTGATGAAATGCTAAATTTTGGGTTTACCAGGAATGATTTATCTTATTTAGAAAAACTATCTGATCAAAATATTTTAAAGCATTTGCCTCTAGAGCAACGATATTTAAAGCATAATATTAAAAACGATGTTATTTTGTACCTTAGAACTTGGGCAAACAGTTTAGAGGATACTTTATTAAAAGATATTAACATAGAAAATGTTAGTTTGATAAATAAACTAAGCCCCGTTTTAGTTGAGGTTTAACTTTAAGAATCATATTTTTTTGTTTGCCGTTAAGAAACATTAAGATGGGTATCTCTTCAATAAATTTAAATGAACCTTAACTCCTCCATGTTCTGTGAGTTTAAATCTAACTCTTTATTTACCATTAAGGCATCAAGAAGGGTATCTCTATAATAAATCTTAATTCTTTAATGTTTATATAAAAATTTTATACGTTATAACATGTTGGATTATTAAATGTGCGTATTTGTTTTTTTGAGCATTGTTTTAGGTTAGATTATTGCGTTAACGATAGAAATGGCAGCTTTTTTTGCTCTTACCGTTGTGCAGATAGCAAAAAAACTACAATGTATAGCGTGTAAAACGCCCAAATTAAAATTTAGTGACATTAACAATCGAACTTAGTTTTTTATTGTTTAACACACAGAACAAGAGATTGAAGTATTATTTAAAGCACTTGTAATTGAGGTTGTTT
>JACMNZ010000206.1 GCA_014378285.1 Pseudopedobacter sp. | reverse complement strand
CAGGTAGTTGGTCCGGCTTTAGGAGGAATCGTAGCAAAAGTAAAAGCGGACGCAAATGTAGGTCCAGATTGGTTACACAAGTGGATTAAGGATAATAAAACACTCAGAGCTTCTGGTGATAAGTACGCTAATGAAATTTTTGTAAAATTTAATAAAGTTGAAATGCCACAGTTTCCAAGTCTTACAGACAAGGATATTGACGATATTTTAGCGTACACGACAAATCCACCCGCAGCGCCCGCAGCAGATGCAGCAAAAGATGGCGCCGGAGGAACGGATATCAATTCAGTTATAGCTTTACAGACAGCGAAAAGCAATGAAATGGCTTCTAGGATTATCATCACAAGTTTGGTGGTAATAGCGGGTCTACTGGTGTGGTTGCTTTTAAAATTAAAACAATTAGTTAAAATCCAACAATCACAAGAGCTCTCAGATCATGACCAATCTAAAGCCTTATCTTTTGCAGAGACTTATGAAAAGTATAGATTTATAGGAACTGGGATTTTATCCGTTTTGTCAATACTTGCGGCTTACGGCGTCTGGAACTGGTTGATGTGGATTGGTGTTTACAAAGGTTACAAACCTGAACAACCCATTTATTTCTCCCACAGAATACACGCTGGTATAAATAAAATTGATTGCCAACTTTGTCACTCAAGTGCAAAATACGGTCAAGTGTCAGGAATACCTTCCCTTAACGTTTGTATGAACTGTCATAAAATGATCCCAGAATATAAAGGAAAATACCTTGAATCTGGAAAAGACAGAGAATTCTACACAGGGGAAATACAAAAAATGTACGAACATGTTGGTTGGGACAAGGATAAAATGGCATACACCGGAAAAACAAGTCCGGTAGCATGGACGAGAATCCATAACATGCCAAAATTTGTTTACTTTAATCACGCACAACACGTCGTGGCTGGGGAACATGCAATTATTGACGGCTTCAACAAACTACACCCTAACGATAAAATTGATGTTGTCTGTAAAGCTTGTCACGGCAAAATAGACACGATGAACGTGGTACAAATGGCAAATGATTTCACGATGGGCTGGTGTATCAATTGTCACAGATCAACCGAAATAGATATGAAGAACGGGTACAATAAAGCTTATTTTACAAATCTCCATGAGAAACTTAAAAAACAATTCGGCACCGGTGCAAAAATTACTGTTGCAGCGATCGGAGGTTTAGAGTGTGGTAAATGTCATTATTAATAATAAAAAATTAGAAGTATCAATGGCTTCAAATAAAATACAATTCAGAAGTATTCACGAACTAAAAGACCAGACGCTTAATGCGAAACTGGCTGCAAAAGAATTTCAGGATGAAATTCCAGTTGATGAATTTTTAGGGAACGCTGAGAAAATGAATCAGCTCGGAACGTCAAGAAGAGATTTCTTAAAACTTTTAGGATTCTCCACTGCGGCCGTAACTTTAGCTGCGTGCGAAGCACCTATCATTAAAAGTATTCCTTATGTGGTAAAGCCGCATAATATCATCCCAGGAATTCCGAACTTTTTTGCAACTTCCTATTTTAATGGTTCTGATTTCGCCAGCGTTTTAGTAAAAACTAGAGAAGGCAGACCAATTAAAATTGAACCAAATGGTTTAGCAGGAGATTTGGGTGTGACTTCGGCGAGAGCTCAGGCATCAGTGCTTTCCCTTTACGATAATGATAAAATAAAACAACCAAAATTAGATGGTAAAGATGATACATTTGATAGTGTTGATTCCTATGTTTTAAAAGGTTTAGCTGCATCGCAAGGCGCAGGAAAGAAAATAGTAGTTTTGTCTCATTCTTTTCCAAGCCCAACTTTCAAAAAACTATTTGCAGATTTTAAAATAAAATATCCAACTGCAGAATTGGTTACTTATGATGCGTTGCCTCATGCAGCCGCATTAGACGCGTCACAAGAAGTTTTCGGCCAACGTGCTTTGCCAGTTTATGATCTAAAAAACACGGAATTAATCGTTTCTTTTCAGGCTGATTTTCTAGAGAGCTATTTAGCAGCAAATCTTCAAAGTTCTTATTCGAAAGCAAGAAAACCTGGTCCAGATATGCTCAGACACATACAAGTGGAGTCTAATTTATCTTTAACTGGTGCAAATTCTGATACTCGAATTAAACTAAAACCAAGTGATGTTAATAAGACATTAGTAGAAGTTTACAAAGGTTTAAATGGTGGAACATCAAACAAGCAAGCTGTAGAAATTGTAAAAGAATTACAAGCAAAAGGTTCTAAAGCCGTTGTATTTGCAGATGGTTCTAAAGCAGCAGTTGTTTTATCGTATTTAATAAATCAAAAATTAGGTTCTAATGCATTTAGCGGAAAAGCTAATATGCTAAAAGAGTTTGATGGCGCAAGATATACCGAGTTTTTAGGTTGGTTAAACAGTGGACAAGTCGGGATTTTAATTACACACAACGTTAATCCTGTTTATTCTTCTTATAAGGAGCAAGGTGACGCGTTTAAAAAATCAGTTGCGAAAGTACCGTACGTGGTTTCTTTTTCTGAAAAGAAAGATGAAATGTACCAATTAGCAAAAGCGGTAATTCCTGTGGCCCACTGGTTGGAATCTTGGGGTGATATTATGCCAAGAACTGGCGATTATTCTTTAATGCAGCCGACCATTCAAAAAGTTTATAAACCACGCCAATTAGAAGAATCTCTTTTAGTTTGGATCAATGGAAAAAATAGCCCCAAAAATAATTATTATGATTATTTAAAAGCCAATGCAACTCCAATGCTTGGATCAGTTTCATTTAATAAAGCCTTGTATGGTGGATTTAACGAAGTTGGTGGTGGTCCGACCTTAAATTACACTGGTGGAAACGCCACCCAAGCAGTTTCCGAATTAGGTAATTTTAAACCATCAAAATTTGAACTGGTTTTATATACTAATGCAGCAATCGGCGACGGTGCACAAGCAAATAATCCTTGGTTGCAAGAATTACCTGACGGTATTTCACGTTTAGCTTGGGATAATTATTTAACGATATCTCCGAAAGACGCTAAAGACTTAGGTTTAGAAAATGAACTTAATGGCAGAATGCAATTGGATGGTTCACTTGTAGATTTAACCGCAAATGGAATTAAAATAGAGAATGTTCCTGTGTTTATCCAACCAGGACAGGCAGATGGTTCTTTCGGTTTGGCTTTAGGCTACGGGAAAAAATTCTCTGGAAAATCAGCCGAAACCGGAGTAAATGCTTATCCTTTATTTGACGGCTTCAATCTTGCAATTTCAAATGTAAGTTTAGCCAAGAAAGATGAAATGCATGAATTTGCAGGAATGCAACTTCAGAACACATTAATGGGTAGATATGAAATCGCTAAAGAAGTTCCCTTAGAAACATTTTTAAATGTCAAATTTAATGACACTTCTAAAGATGGAGAAGGAACTATAAAAGGGTGGAATGTTCCATTAGAAATTCATACCATTAACGAAACTTTACCCGTTGGAAAAGTCGATCTTTGGGAGGCTTTCGACGACACGGACGGACCACATTTTAATCTTTCAGTAGATTTAAATTCTTGTACAGGTTGTGGCGCATGTATTATTGCATGTCAAGCAGAAAACAATGTTCCAGTAGTGGGAAAAGCCGAAGTTAGAATGTCGCGTGATATGTTTTGGTTAAGAATTGACCGTTATTACACTGCAAAAGAAAAAATTGAAACTAAAGAAGCGGTAGATAGAGGTTTAGATGTACCGAATCTATATGATATTTTGATTCAACCAAATGACAGCCCGGATGTGATCTTCCAACCCGTAATGTGTCAACATTGTAACCATGCACCGTGTGAATCGGTTTGTCCGGTTGGTGCTACTGCACATGGAAAACAGGGACAAAACCAAATGGCTTACAATAGATGTATCGGTACCAGATATTGTGCGAATAACTGTCCTTACAAAGTTCGAAGATTTAACTGGTTCACTTATAATTTAAATGATAAATTTGATTATAACATGAACAATGATCTAGGCAGGATGGTTCTAAATCCAGATGTTGTTGTGAGAGTTAGAGGGGTAATGGAAAAATGCTCATTGTGTATCCAACAAACACAAACCGTAATTCTTGAAGCTAAAAAAGCTAATAGAGTTGTAAGCGACGGCCAGTTTCATACTGCTTGTGAAAGTGCTTGTCCATCAGATGTATTTTCATTTGGAGACATGAATGATAAATCTTCAAAAGTGAGATCCCTTTTTAATGAAGATAGAAAATATGTACTTTTGGAAGAAGTGGGAACAAAACCTAACGTGTTTTACCATGCCAAAATCAGAAACAGAAAGGAAAACGTTTAAAAAATAAATAGGTAAAAAATGTCAGGACATTACGAAGCTCCGATAAGGGAACCTTTAATTATTGGTCACAAAACTTATCACGATATTTCAAATGATATCGCCAGACCTATAGAAGAAAGAGCAGGAAAACTTTGGTGGGTTTCCATCTACGTTGCTTTAATTCTTTTCATTTACGGTTTCGGCTGTATTGCTTACACCATCGGTACCGGTATTGGTTCGTGGGGATTAAACCGTACAATCAACTGGGGATGGGATATCACCAACTTCGTTTGGTGGGTAGGTATTGGTCACGCTGGAACACTAATTTCCGCCGTACTCTTATTATTTAGACAACGGTGGAGAATGTCTGTGAACAGGTCCGCGGAGGCGATGACTATCTTTGCAGTGGTTCAAGCGGCTATTTTCCCGGTAATCCACATGGGTAGAGTATGGGTAGGATATTGGGTTTTTCCATTACCTAATCAATTTGGCTCAGTTTGGCCTAACTTCAACTCGCCTCTACTTTGGGACGTATTTGCAATCTCAACTTATTTTTCTGTTTCAACCGTATTTTGGTTTATGGGATTAATCCCCGATTTTGCGATGATTAGAGACAGAGCAAAAACACCTTGGACAAAGAAAATATATACATTCCTATCTTTTGGATGGGGCGGTAAAGCGAAACACTGGCAAAGATTTGAAGAATTATCTTTAGTTCTTGCAGGTTTAGCAACACCACTTGTATTTTCTGTACACACCACGGTATCATTTGACTTTGCTACTTCAGTAATCAAAGGATGGCACTCAACAATTTATCCACCTTACTTCGTTGCAGGAGCAATTTTCTCCGGATTTGCAATGGTGCAAACCTTATTGCTTGTTGCAAGAAAAGTGTGTCATTTAGAAGAATATATTACAATCTATCATATTGAAATTATGAATATTGTAATCATCTTAACAGGTGGTATAGTAACTGTCGCTTATGGTACAGAATATTTCATAGGATGGTATTCAGGTTCCAGATATGAAGATTTTACCTATCTTTCCCCGGGTGCAGCAACTGGTCCTTACTGGTGGGCATTCTGGGCATTGATTACTTGTAATTTAATTATTCCTGCCTCATTTTGGTTTAAAAAAGTTCGAACAAATATTACTGCAACTTTCATTATCGCATTAGTAATTAACATTGGGATGTGGTTTGAAAGATTTGATATCATTGTATTAAACTTATCCAGAGATTATTTACCATCTTCTTGGACAATGTTTAAACCGACAATTATTGACGTAGGAGTTTATCTAGGAACAATCGGATTTTTCTCCACATTATTTCTACTCTACGCAAGAACTTTCCCTGTAATAGCACAGGCTGAGTTGAAAACTATTCTGAAAATGTCAGGTAAAACCTATAAAGCAAAAGAAGGAGATGAGCACCATTAAAAAAATATTTGGCCTTTATGGCGACGATGATGATTTGATGAATGGCGTAAAGGCTTTCAATGCAAAGGGTATAGCAATAGCAGAAGTCTATACACCATTTCCAGTTCACGGTTTAGATGTAGCTTTAGGTCTTAAAAAAACCCGAATCTCTGATGCTGCTTATATTTATGCACTTTATGGCTTGTTACTAGGTAGCGTCCTTACATGGTATGTAATGAATTATGACTGGCCTCAAGATATCGGTGGAAAACCATCTTTCACTTGGTCTAGAAATATGCCGGCCTTTGCTGTACCGATGTTTGAACTAATGGTTTTTTGTGCTGCTCACATGATGTCAATCACATTTTTAATAAGAAATAAAATGTACCCTTTTTGTCCGCCTCAAAACCCTGATCCCAGAACAACAGATGATAAATTTATGATCGAATTTCTATCGGATGATGTAGAGTCCATAAAACAACTTCTGGTAGAAACAGGTGTAGAAGAAATTACCATAAAAGATGCTTAGTTCAAAGTTTTCCTTAAAACACTAAGCAAAAAAAAAATTAAATTTCAAATGAAAAACAGTTTTTTAAAAATAATAAGCATATTAAGTCTCGGTGGTATTTTACTTACTTCCTGTGGCCCAAAAGATAATCCACCACTAGTGTATTTTCCAGACATGTATTTTCCTGTGGCTTATGATGCTCTCGGAAAAGCAACTATTGCTTACTCTGATAAACAAAACCAAATCCCGTTGTTTGTAAAGAATGACGGAGCTACAGGTTTAAGACCAATTTTCGGAACGGTTGCTCAAGATGCAGATCATATTGTGGAAGCAAACAATGATGCCGTGCAAACACCAGACGAATATAACGGTGGTTATGATGAATCAAAAACTTTAACAGTTTCTCCTTTAGATCCTGTGCATAAAGCAAAAGATTTGGCTCGAGGCAAAATATTATTTGAACATACTTGTTCTGCCTGTCATGGTGTAAACGGAGATGGAATGGGACCTATAGTTCTCAGCGGTGCCTATGCAGGTGTTCCAAAATATGCAGACAGAGATATTACCGTAGGATCAGTTCATTACGTAATGATGCACGGTAGAAATGCAATGGGTTCCTACGCGGGAATGCTCAATATCGGAGACAGATGGAGAATTGCAATGTACGTGATGCATGCTTTTAAATCTTCACCAACTCCTACACCAGCAATGGCTGCCGCACCTATGGCGACTGCAACTCCAGCGATGGCTGCACCAGCAACACCAATGACCGACACTACAAAAAAATAAAAGAATTAAAAATGTATAGTTTTTCACCAAAATTAAGATTATATTCAATTATACTTATCGTTTTAGGATTAGTACTTTTCGGAGTTGGGTATTTTATGAACCACGGCATAGATTCAGTTCGTATTGAGCAAATGATGGAAACGGTTCATGCAAATGGTCATAACGCGCCCAGTAATTCAAGTGAAATAGTTGGTCCGCAAGATCATGGGTCACATTTGGAACACGCTGCTTTGCAAATTCACAACCAACCTTTAGCTTCCATTCATTTAATTGCAGTATTCGCCTTCGCTCTAAGTTGCTGCGCACTATTCTTTTACTCTATTCAGACTGCCGCACATGCTGGTTGGTCTATCATTATTTTGAGAGTAATGGAGGCAATTGCATCTTATATTCCTTACGGCGGTGCAATAATCATTATAATTGTTGCCATTAATATTACTGGTCACGGGCATATTTTTCATTGGATGGACCCTTCGCTGACAGATCCAAAATCACCAAACTTTGATTCCATTTTATACGAAAAGAAAAAATTCTTAAATATTCCTTGGTATGCATTAAGAACTTTAATTTATGTCGGCGGCGCTTCATTTTTTGCTTGGAAACTTAAATCCATGTCGAAAAAAGTAGATCAAGTAAAATCTAGCGAAGTTTATCAATCTTATTATAAATGGAATATTGCTTATATCGTATTTTTCGGTTTCGCTTCAGCAGCTTGGGCTTGGGATTGGTTGATGTCAATTGATCCACATTGGTACTCTACCATGTATATTTGGTATGCAATGGTAAGTTGCTGGGTAAGTGCAATAGCGGTTATAATAATAATATGTGTTTATTTAAAGAAAAAAGGAGCTTTACCTCAGTTTAATGATAATCACTTACATGATTTAGGTGTTTTCTTATTCGCCTTAAGTATGCTCTGGACGTACACCTGGTTTGCGCAATTTATGTTATACTGGTACGCCAATATTCCTGAAGAGGTGAATTATTTCTTTGGAAGGTTTGAATACTATGGAGTTACATTTTTGCCAATGTTAATTTTAACCTTTCTTATTCCGTTGTTGGTGATGGTAAGTAGCAGTATAAAACGAAATTACAAAGTAATGGTCATTATGTCAATTATCGTAATTTTGGGACATTGGCTAGATTTCTTCAATATGGTAATGCCTGGAACAATTGGTCCATTTTGGAAAACACCAGAAGTTTTTCTTCTTGTTTTTGGCGCTATGTTTTTTGTTTTAGGATTGTTTATACTTATTGTAATGACAAGACTTTCCGAAGAAAAATTAATCCCCATCGGAAACCCATTCTTACATGAATCTGAAATTTATGAATATCCTTTCTAAAATTTCTTCGATAAAACTTAAATCCCAGCTTTTGTTGGGATTTTTTTTGATATAAATATTATTACACTCAAAAGTTTATTTTACTAAATTTGTAAAAATCATTGTTTATGAAAAAGTATTTTTTTCTATTTTTCGCATTCGTCCTTCTCTTGTTTACTTCTTGTAAAAAAACAGCTGTAGATTCTACTAATCTCAAAACATTTCAAAGCAGTATTAATGATTTAGAATCAAGTTTAAATACTATAAAGCAGATTAAATTTAATGAAGCGCTTTATATTTTAAAAACATTTGGCGTGGAAGGAAGTGACGACATTTCTAAACTAAAAGCTTTATCTAAACTTTTGGAAGGGAAAAATATCCCGCAGATTTTAACAATGGCAGATCAAGTTGCTATGCAAAATAACGTCGATTGGAAAAGCACTTCTCCTCCATCGTTAGGCGAAATGAATATTTTTGCTACACAAAGCGCAACAGAAAGAGATCCAAATGAAATAGATGCCTCCTCACTTTCTATAACAACCACGGCAGTTGCAATTGATAGTATCTTAGGTCCAAGAGCACTACAAATTACCCCTAGACTATTAGATAATTCTGGTGCCCCAATTTCTTTTAATGGCGCTGCTTTAGAAACTGTTTTAGAGGTTTCTAGTGATGGAACCAAATTATTAACGGCGAAAAATTTAATGCAAAACAATAACTTTAAAGGATTTACTTTAAAATTTGCGTCACTGCCAAAAGAT
>JACMNZ010000205.1 GCA_014378285.1 Pseudopedobacter sp. | reverse complement strand
GATGAGATTAAGCGAAATTAAAGGTGTACCAGCAAGAAATATTTTTATAGGAAACGGAAGCGATGAAGCTATAGATATTTTATTCAGAAGTTTTTGTAATCCTGGTATTGATAATGTGATTATCGTCCCTCCAACCTACGGGATGTATGAAGTTTCGGCTAACATCAATGATGTTCAGATAAAAAAGGTGAATCTTACAAAAGATTTTCAGTTAGATTTAGAAGGCATTGCAGAGGCGATTGATAAAAATACCAAACTGATTTTCATTTGCTCGCCTAATAATCCAACAGGAAATTCCATTAATCGTGAAGATATTGAAACGCTTTTGGCAAATTTTAATGGCATTATTGTCATTGATGAAGCTTACATCAACTTTTCCCGACAAAAAACTTTCATTCAAGAATTGACGGAGTATGCCAATTTGGTGGTTTTGCAAACTTTATCAAAAGCTTGGGGCTTGGCAGCATTAAGAGTTGGGATGGCTTTTGCAAGTGAAGAAATTATTGAAGTTTTTAATCGTGTTAAACCACCTTATAACATTAACGAAGCCTCTCAAACTCTAGCTTTAAAGGCATTGCAAAATGTAGAAAAAGTAAATAATTGGATTAAAGAAATCTTAAACGAGCGTGATGCCCTAGTTTTGGCATTAAAAAGTTTTGATTTCGTGATTGATATTTATCCATCTGATGCAAATTTTATATTAGTAAAAACTGCAGATGCAGACGGAATTTATAAATATTTAACTGAGCAAAAAATTATCGTGAGAAACCGAAACAAAATAGAACTTTGTGAAGGTTGTCTGCGGATTACTATAGGGACAAATGAAGAAAATCAAGCTTTAATCAACAGTCTGAAAAAATTGAAAAATGATTAAATTATTATTTATAGATAGAGACGGCACTTTAATATTAGAGCCAGAAGATGAGCAAATTGATTCTTTTGATAAATTAGTTTTCTATCCCGGTGCTATCAGCAATTTGGTTAAAATAGCCAAAGAGACTGATTTTGAACTGGTAATGGTTACCAATCAAGATGGTTTAGGAACAGATTCGCATCCAGAAGAAAACTTCTGGCCAGTACATAATTTCATCCTACAAACTTTAAAGAATGAAGGCATCAACTTTAGTGAAATCATTATTGACCGTACTTTTGCTAAAGATAATGCACCAACTCGTAAACCAGGGACAGCTTTGTTAACTCATTTTTTTGACACAGAAAAATACGATTTAGCAAATTCTTTTGTCATAGGCGACCGTTTAAACGATGTTATCTTAGCTAAAAATTTAGGTGCTAAAGCTATTTGGTTAAATAATAATCCGGAATTAGGAGTGAATGAGTTTAAAAATTTTCCATATAATCTGAGCGATTCAATTGCGCTCAATATCTCTCCCCTTTCGGGGGAGTTGGAGGGGACTTGGGATGAAATATATCGTTTTCTGAAAGTTGGAGATCGCCAAATAGATCACATCCGCAAAACCAACGAAACTGACATTCGCATCAAAATAAATTTGGATGGAAAAGGAAATGCCGATATTAAAACCGGCTTGAATTTTTTTGACCACATGTTAGATCAAATTGCCCGTCATGGCGGGATAGATTTAACTGTACACACCATAGGCGATTTACACATTGATGAGCATCACACGATTGAAGATACCGGAATTGCTTTAGGAGAGGCTTTTGCTTTGGCTTTAGCCGATAAGAAAGGCATTGAAAGATATGGTTTTTGTTTGCCAATGGATGATTGCTTAGCACAAGTAGCCATAGATTTTGGTGGTAGAAACTGGATAGTTTGGGATGCTGAATTTAAACGAGAAAAAGTTGGCGATATGCCAACAGAAATGTTTTATCATTTTTTTAAATCCTTCTCAGATGCATCAAAATCTAATTTAAACATTAAAGTAGAGGGCGATAACGAACATCATAAAATTGAAGCTATTTTTAAAGCATTTGCTAAAGCTATTAAAATGGCGGTAAAACGCGATATCAATAATATGCGTTTACCAAGTACGAAAGGAATTTTATAAGTAGCAAGATTTAAGTATCAAGACCTTATATTCAATCTTGATACTTAATACTAAGTACTCAAATCTCTAAAAAAATGATTGGTATAGTTAATTACGGAGCTGGTAATATTTTTTCTTTAACCGCTGCATTAAAGCGATTAGGTTTAAAATACGGAATGGTTAATTCTGAATCTGATTTTGATTTGTATGAGCGAATTATTATTCCTGGGGTTGGCCATGCTGGTGCTGCAATGAAAAAATTGATAGATACTGGATTGGTTCCTAAAATAAAAAGCTTAACAAAGCCTGTTTTAGGAATTTGTGTTGGAATGCAATTAATTACTGATTTTTCTGAAGAAGGAAACTCCGAAATGTTAGGTATTATTCCTATTAAAACTTTAAAGTTTAAAGAAGAAATATCAAAAAAAGTCCCACACATGGGTTGGAACAAAATATTTTTAGAAAAAGAAAATCCGTTATTTAAAGATATTGATAACGGAACGTATTTTTATTTTGTCCACTCTTATTATATAGAATTTAATTCTAAATTTACCATTTCATACTGTAATTACGGTACAAAATTTGCCGCCAGTATTCAAAAAAATAACTTTTATGGAGTACAGTTTCATCCTGAAAAATCTGGAGAAGCTGGCGAAAAACTACTTCAAAATTTTGCACAATAAAACTTTAAAATGTATATAATTCCTGCTGTTGATGTGTTAAACCAAAAAATTGTCCGTTTAGTAGAAGGCGATTATAATCAGGTTACGCATTATGAAGTTTCTTTAGAAGAACAAATTGAGACATACCAATCTAACGGAACAGAATTTGTTCATATTATAGATTTGAACGGTGCAAAAGGCGATTTCAGTAATCAAAAATATCTTTTCGATATCAT
>JACMNZ010000204.1 GCA_014378285.1 Pseudopedobacter sp. | reverse complement strand
TTTTGAAACAGGTTTTTTCTTTTTTACGGTATCGGTAGGATCTTTATCTACTAGATAGGCTAAAACGTTTCCTACTTTTTCTGCAAAAGCATAAGATTTAATTCTTGGGATTTTTATCAACGCCAAAGTTTTTAAGTTTATAATCCCGAGTGAATCTTTGGGTAAATCGTCGGCTTTCTTTTTCTTAATTTTTGCTTGTCGTGTTTCTTGATAAGTTGGTTTGATTGTAAATGCAGCAAATTTCTCATCTAAAGAAAATTTGAACTCTTCCCCTCTTGGGTATTGGAAATTTTGATTAGATTTTAGGTTTTTTATGTGAAACTCGGCATCGCCAGCTTGTGGCGTAACAGCATAGCCTACAAAATTTCCTTTGTTACTTATTTTTTCATTTGCTAAATTTTGCCATATATCATAAACCGAATGGTCTAAGGGTTTCTTTTGGGCAAAAATAAAAGAAGAAGTAATTAAGAAAGAGGTAAGAAGTAAAGTTTTACGCATATCATAAATTTTAATTTATAAATATGCAAGAATTGTTTGTTTTTAGACGATTAGCACTAAAATATTACAGAATAATTTGATGCTGTAATGATTTGTCTCTTTTTTAAATCTTCAGTAGAGTTTCTGCAACTAATAAGTCCTTTTTGAAAGTGATCTTAAAATTAAACTCATCGCCTTTTTCTAGATGGATTTGAAATCCTGCCTTTTCTACTACAGAAGAATCATCAGTAAATGAATCTTGATAATCTTGTTTGTAAGCTTTTTTGAGTTGATGATATTGAAATGTTTGCGGTGTTTGGACTAAATAGATTTCTTTCCGGTCTAAGGCTTCTGTTTTACCATTGGTTAATTTTCTTATGGAATCTTTAGATGGGATTGCGGCAATGGCATTTCCTTTTGTAATGGCTTTCTCAAAGCAATTAATAATCGTTGTTTGAGAAACTAACGGACGAACTGCATCATGGATAGCGATAATGGCATTTTCTCCTTTTATGTTTTCTAAGCCGTTTTTTACAGAATGGAATCTTTGCTCGCCACCAAATACAACTTGATGTGGTACAATATATTGATGCTCTGAAATCAAATCATTCCAAATTTTTTCATCGGCCTTAGCCAAAACCAAAATTATTTGGGGTTGATATTTGTTAAGATGAAACGCATTAATGGTATGCATTAAAATTGGTAAACCATTAATCTTTAAAAATTGCTTGGGAATATCGCTACTCATGCGGCTACCGCTGCCACCAGCAACGATAATGGCGTAAAAAGTATTTTGACGGTTCATAATTAAATCCAATTAAACAAAAAAGACCGATAAAATCGGTCTTTTAATAAAATTTTATATTTGAGATTAAATGATCAACATGGCATCGCCGTAGCTAAAAAATCTATACTTCTCTTTTACCGCCTGTTCATAAGCATTCATTACGTAATCATAATTTCCAAATGCAGCAACCATCATTAATAATGTAGATTCTGGCGTGTGGAAATTAGTTACCATGCTATTGGCGATACTAAACTCGTAGGGAGGGAAAATAAATTTTGAAGTCCAGTCGTTAACTGGTTTTAAAGTATGGTTGGCAGAAACCGCAGATTCAATAGACCTCATTACAGTTGTACCAACTGCACAAATTTTTCTTTTTTCTTCTTTAGCTTTATTCACAATATCAGCATCTTTTTGTTGGATGATGATTTGCTCTGAATCCATTTTATGTTTCGTTAAATCTTCAACCTCAACCTGTCTGAATGTACCCAGACCTATGTGTAGGGTTACTTCCGCAAAATCAACTCCTTTTAATTCTAGTCGTTTCATTAACTCACGGCTAAAATGTAAACCAGCTGTTGGCGCAGCGACTGAACCTTCGTTTTTAGCGAAAATAGTTTGATAGCGGTCTTTATCCTCAGCAGTTGGCTTGCGTTTTATGTATTTAGGGAGTGGAGTTTCACCTAAAACCTCTATATTTTGTCTAAATTCTTCGTCGGTTCCATCAAAAAGGAAACGGATGGTACGCCCTCTTGATGTGGTATTATCTACAACTTCGGCAACCAAAAGGTCATCATCGCCAAAGTATAGTTTGTTACCTACCCTAATTTTACGAGCAGGATCTACTAAAACATCCCATAAACGCAATTCCTTATTTAACTCTCTTAACAAGAAAACTTCTATTGTTGCGCCAGTTTTTTCTTTATTACCATATAAACGAGCAGGGAAAACTTTGGTGTTATTTAAAATCATCACATCCTTCTCTTCAAAATATCCAAGGATATCCTTAAATATTTTGTGCTCAATTTTGCCGGTTTTTTTATCTAATACCATTAAACGAGACTCGTCGCGGCTTTCTGAAGGGGTATGAGCAATTAGAGATTCGGGTAAATGGAATTTGAATTGTGATAACTTCATATAAATTTATTCAGTAATTTGGAGCGCAAATTTAAGAAAAATAAAATCAAATAGTTAATATGAATTTAATTATGTAAGATGAACACGTGAAAATAGTTGAAAATCAGATGCTTGTTTACATTTTGTGGAAATCGTGTTGTGAGTTTTTTGCTTGTTTTGCTTTGCATAGCCGATATTTTCGTAATCAATATGGCAACAAAAAAAACAGCTCTTCAGGAATATTTTGAATGTATCCGGATTACGGAATCAACCAAAATTAGAAACACCTGCTTAGCGATATCCTTACTCTTTCTGTACTATCAGTAATTTGTGGTGCAGAACCATGGGATTATATAAAAGCCTTTAAGAAAAAAAGATAAATCTCCTAAAAACCTTTCTGAAACTGCCAAACAGCATCCTTTCTCATGATACCCTCAATAGGTTTTCTCACCTTTACGGCCAAAGGTTTTTGATAAAGCGTTTGTTAAATGGGTAGATGGTCTCAAAAACAAGGACATCAAAAAAGAGCTCATTGGTATCGAAGGAAAATGTATCAGGGCTCAAAAGACAGTTTTCACTCCAAAAGTCCGATCCACACGGTCAGTGCCAATGTCATGAAGATAAGTATAACCAATGTATTATTGACTTTCATAGATACAAAATTCAGCTCGAAATTAATTCCTATCTGCATTTTGTATCTAATAGAATTATAATTCCTCGACAAGTTTGGTTCCTAAGGCTATATCGTTTTCAATTCAATTTTATAAACTGATTGTTGGTCTATAACAGGCTATCTATAATAGATCTCACTCCATTGCAGCTCTTTTTCAAAGGTATCCAACGAGGTTTTTCCATTAATTATCACCAATTCTATATCAGCAATTTTAGCGAAGTCCCTAAAATAATCCGTCGTTAAATTTTGGCTATAAACAGTATGATGGGCACCACCAGCATAAATCCAAGCTGCCAAAGCAGTCTTCATATCTGGTAATGGCTTCCATAAAACCCTTGCAACTGGTAATTTCGGTAAATCGTTTTTAGGTTCCACCGCTTTCACTTCATTCAACAACAGTCTAAACCGATTGCCCATATCGATTAATGAAGCATTCACAGCATTGCCACCGGCAACGTTAAAAACCAACCTCACGGGGTCGGCCTTGCCACCTATACCCAGTGGATGGATCTCACAATTTGCTTTTCCATCGGCTAACGAAGAATCAATTTCCAACATGTGTGATCCTAGAACCATCTGATCTTCTGGGTCGAAATGATAGGTATAATCTTCCATAAAAGCATTTCCACCTTTTAAACCTGCCCCCATTACTTTACAGGCCCTTACCAGGGCCGCAGTTTTCCAATCGCCTTCACCTGCAAATCCATAGCCCTGTTCCATCAATCTTTGTGCAGCGATCCCGGGTAATTGAACCATGCCATGCAGATCCTCGAAAGTATCTGTGAAGCCTTTATAGCCTCCATCTTCTAAAAATTTCTTTATCCCAAGCTCAATCTTTGCAGCCTCGAATAATGATTTACGGTTTTGGCCATCTTCTTTTAAACTATCTGCCAAATGATAGGCCTGCTCATATCCTTTGATCAAAACATTTATCTGGCTTTCGCCGATGCTGTCGATCACGGCGACTAAATCGCCAACGGCATGGGTGTTTACGGAAAATCCGAATTTCAGTTCAGCTTCTACCTTATCACCATCCGTTACTGCTACATAGCGCATGTTATCGCCAAAACGAACAAACTTCGCACCTTGCCAATCGTTCCAACCGGCAGCCACCCTGCACCAGATATCGATGTCGTTGATAACTTTTTCATCTTGCCAAAACCCCACAACCACTTTTCTGTTCTTGCGCATCCTAGACACCATAAAACCAAATTCCCTATCGCCATGGGCGCTCTGGTTTAGGTTCATGAAATCCATATCGATGCTATCCCAAGGAATATCTCTGTTAAACTGCGAGTGGAGGTGCAGCATCGGCTTCTGTAAAATATTTAATCCGCGAATCCACATTTTTGATGGAGAGAAAGTGTGCATCCAAGTAATGATACCAATGCAATTTTTATCCTGATTTGCCGCTGCGATGGTTTCATAAATTTCTTCAGGGGTTTTAACCACAGGTTTGTAGACCACCTTGACAGGGATCTTATCAGAACCATCAAAATATTCGGTGATTTCCTGCGAATGTTCCGCAACCTTGGCCAAGGTCTCTGGTCCGTATAGATGTTGGGAACCGGTTATAAACCAAACCTCTAATTTTTTTAAATCTATCATTTTATTCTTTCGATTTTATTGTCCGTAATAAGCATTGCTGCCATGTTTTCTATCGTAATGTTTGTTGATTAATGAATCCTTCAAACGATTAACCGATGGATGTATCTGTTCCGTTAAATAGGCCATTTGCGCCAAAGCTTCTAAAACTGCACTATTATAGACTGCTTTCTCGGCATTTTCTCCCCAAGTAAAAGGAGCATGATTTCCTACTAAAACCATCTCAACCTCTTTATGGCTCAACCCTAATTCTTTAAAATGATTAATAATTTGGAAACCAGTTTCATGTTCATAATTTCCTTTAATCATGTCATCATCCATGGGCTGGGCACAAGGCACATCAACCGTTAAATGATCGGCATGGGTGGTGCCATAAATAGGAATTGACCTATGCGTTTGAGCCCAAGCTGTTGCGTAAGTGCTATGCGTGTGGGCAATGCCTTTTACATCTTCCCAATTTTTATATAAAACAGCATGAGTATTTGTATCAGACGAAGGTCTTAAATCTCCTTCAATCGTATTGCCTTCAAAATCAACAATCACCATTTTATCAGAAGTCAATTCCATATAAGGTACACCACTGGGTTTAATAGCAAATACTCCTAAATTTCTATCTGCGGCACTTACATTTCCAAAAGTTAACAGTACCAAATTTAATTTAGGCAGTTTCAGATTGGCCTCAAAAGCTTCTTCTCTTATATGTTGATATTTGCTCATGGTTAATTCTTTAAGGTAAATTTTTCTATTTGCTTTCCGATTTCAGAATAGCGTTCATAACGTTTTGCATAAATAGAAACTAAATCTTTATTTGGATGGTACTCTACATCAAAACCTGATCCCATTGCTTCCATGGCATCTTCTACTTTTGGATAAATACCTGCAACGGTTGCGGCAAACATCCCTGCACCAATAGCACAAGTTTGTTCCGATTTGTGAATCCTTATTGGCATATCCATCACATCCGCCATCATCTGCATGATATAAGGAGATTTTTTTGCCACCCCACCCAAACCAATTAATCCTTTAACAGGGATGCCCTGATCAACGAATTGATCAACTATTTTCTTAGCCCCAAAACAAGTTGCTTCTACCAGAGAACGAAACATCTTCACGGCATCTGTCCCTAAATTCAAATCCAGAAAAGCTCCTTTTAAAGCTTGATTGGCGTTTGGTGTTCTTCTTCCATTGAGCCAATCAATGGCTATTTCATCCATCTCAGATAATTTTAATTTAGACGCTTTCTCACTTAGGGTAGGAATAAGTTTGAGATCTATTATTTCAACGAGTTTTTCTTCATCTATTCCTTCAACATCAGCCAATAGATTTTTTAATGGCCACATCAGAATTTCTTTAAACCAAGCATAAGCATCGCCAAAAGCAGATTGACCTGCCTCCATTCCCATCATTCCAGGAATTACAGAACCATTTACTTGTCCACAGATACCGCCAACTAGTTTTCCATCTATTTCTTTTAATGGAGCAACCAGCATATCGCAAGTTGAAGTTCCCATTACTTTACTCAAATAATATGGCTCAATCTGCCCACCAACCGCACCCATGTGGGCATCGAATGCACCAATTCCAATTTTAACACCCTCAGGCAAACCTAATTTATATGCCCATTCTTTAGAGATTGTTCCCGCAGCTTGGTCAGCTGTATAGGTTTTATCAAATAATGAGGTATAGTTTTTAAGCAATGGATCTAAAGAGATGAAAAATTCAGCAGGTGGAAATCCCCCATATTCATCGGCCCATAAAGACTTATGCCCGGCAGAACAAATACCTCTTTTAATATTCTCTGCTTTGTTTCCACCCGTTAAAAGAAAAGGGATCCAATCGCAATGTTCCACCCAAGAGTGGCAGTTTTTCCTTACTTTTTCATCAACCCTCAATGTTCTCAATAATTTTGCCCAAAACCATTCAGAGGAATAAACCCCGCCAACGAATTGCAAATAATCGATATTAAACTTTTTTGAATGCTCATTGATTTCTGCTGCTTCCTTAACCGATGTATGGTCTTTCCATAGCAAAAACATCGCATTAGGATTTTCCTCAAAACCTGATGTTAAAGCAAGGGGTGTACCTTCTGCATCCACGGCAATTGGTGTTGAACCAGTGGTATCTATGGAGATTGCTTTAATGTTTTGCATAATTTCTTGACCCGCTTTTTTGACGCAATCTTGTATGGTTTGGGTCATACCCTCGATATAATCTAAAGGGTGTTGCCTAAACTGACTTTTTGATGCGTCGCAATACAATCCTTTCCCCCATCTTCTGTAATAAGAAATTGAAGTACTTATCTCATTTCCATTTGCAGCGTCTAAAAGTACAGAGCGAACAGAATCTGTCCCAAAGTCGACACCGATAACGTAGCTATTTTTGTTCATAATGGTTAATATATGTCAAATTAACGTTTAATTTTTTAAAAAAAGAAATCTAATAAAATTTGGGTTAGACCTACAATAAAAATTTATCGGGGTTCGGTATGAGGTTTAAAAATGCTTGAAAATTTTGTTTATACTTTTCCTTATCAAGTTGGTAATAAAAAGCCCCTTTTTTTGATGAGGATTTATCCTTCTCACCCAATTTCATTAACAAACCCGTAGAAAGTAATTTCCTGCTGAAATTGCGATTGTCGAACTCGGTATCATAAACTTGTTGATAAAGGTTCTGAAGTTGAGGAATGGTGAATTTTTCCGGCAAAAGTTCAAATAAAATAGGATGAAGAGCCGCTTTATATCTAAGTTTAATTTTAGCTTCGTTTACCATTTTAACATGGTCAAAGATGAGTCTCGGAATATTATTTATACTAAACCAATCGGCATGAAAAGAGTCGGTTATCTGTTTCTCATATTTGTGAATATTAATCAATGAAAAATAGGTAACACATACGGTCCGCTCAACAGGGTCTCTATCAAGTTGTCCAAAAGACATTAATTGTTCTAAATAAACTTCTTTTAAACCTGTTAGTTCATAAAGGATCCGGCTTGCGGCTTCATCTAGATTTTCATCAGGCTTTAGGAAACCACCCATTAGACTCCAATCCCTAACTCTTGGCTCAAAACCTCTTTGAATCAGCAAAAGCTTAATTTCCTCTCCATCAAACCCAAATATGATACAATCTACCGCTACTAATATTCTTGTTTGGCCTTGGTATTGCATATTGCTAATCGGTATTATTATTTTGCTTGAAAGTTACTAAAAATGAACTTCAATTAAACTGATAGCCTAATATTTTTGGAAGATGGATATTTAACCTAAGAATTCATGTGCTGAGAACGATAAAAGTCTAAGTATGTTTAGATTCAATTTTAAAACCTTAGCAAAGATTCTTTATATAGTGTTCCCCCATTAAATTGATAGTGAAAGTTGATATTCAGATCATATAACTAACTAAAATGTTCTGTTGAAATATGTGTTAGAGTATCATTAAGTAACTTACAGATAAAACAATCAGTTCGTTTACCTGTAAGTTAAATCAGGAAAATTATATTAATTTTTTAATTTTCAAATTTTGCCATATGAAGTTGATGGTTTAAGCCTTTAACCTTAAAGATAATTAGAAATTAATGTACAATAATTTTGGCATTATTCCTTAGATAGTTTTTCTATATAATCCTGGAATTCATTGTTCGTATAATCCGCACCACCTTCATGCCTAAATGCAATCTCTCCTTTTTTATTAAGTAGAACAGTAGTAGGTAATGCACCGGCCAATAATTCTTGCGGTATCTGACTTGCAGGTGTAAATACTTTTAAACTGTAACCGTTTTTTGTCATGAATTTTTTTGATTTTTCCAGCTTGTTATCCGCATCCACCATTAAAACCACAAAGTTTTTATTGTCCTTAAATTTCTCT
>JACMNZ010000203.1 GCA_014378285.1 Pseudopedobacter sp. | reverse complement strand
AGAATTTATTGAAATTTGGAAAGAGTTTGAAGATGGGATAACTGTTGAAGCGAAGTTTGCATAATCTATAGACAGGTTTAAACCCTTGCTGCAAAACACTTCAAATAATGGTGGAACCTAGGCAGAATTTAATGTTCCCTATTAAAAAAAGTTTACGATAAGAAAAAAGTAATTAAAAATAGCTCAAAATCTATTTGGAATTATGTGGAGAATTTAATTAATGAAAGTGTAGAAAAAGGGATCCTAAAAAAATAAATTGATTAACTCTAAAATAAGACCGGTTAAACAGAATATATGTTTAACCAAGCCCTAAAATATTTTTAACTACATCTTCTCCACACTTCCAGACCCAACTTTATTAACCAACAACTTTGGGTTTCCTTTATACCTAACAGAACCAGAACCTAAAACAGTTGCGTTCAATTCTTCTTTGGCATATAAATAAACATTGCCAGAACCAGCAATTTGTACTTTGCTTTTATCACTAATTAAGTTTTTTGCATTTACATCGCCAGAACCAGAGATAGAAATATTTACTGAACCAACTTCACCACTTAAATTAATACTTCCAGAACCACTTAAAGCTACAGCTGTTGATTGTGTGTCTAAACTGGCTGTAATTTTACCTGAGCCACTTAATTGGATATCTGCACCTGCAGAATTTAGTTTTCCTTCTAAATCTATACTTCCAGAACCTGAAAGGATTAAACCATCGAGTTTTTTTGCGGTAACGTAGATATTTACATTTCCAACACCTTCTTTCCAAGTATTGACATCGCGTTTTAAACGAATTTTTAAAATTCCGTTCTGCACTAAAGTTTCTATTTTGTCTAAATCCTGCTGGTCGCCTTCTAAAGAAATACTTTCTTTAGTGCCCATTTTTACGATTATATTAAATGAACCACTAGCAGAAACGGCGTGAAAGTTTTTTACTTCTCGGTCTTCATCATTAATAATATAATGTGATGGATTAACAGTTTTGGCTGTTGCTATTGTCCCATTAAGTGCTAAGGAGCTAATAAAGCAAATTAAATATAGTTTCATGTTTAAGGTTGTTTTTTATAAAGACGATAAACTTTTCTAAAAGTTGCATCAATCCTTCAAAATTTTCTAATTGATATAAAAATCTCTGGTCACTTTTAAGTCACTAATAGATTTCTGGGTCTTTAAAATCTGCCATTTTTCTGTAGGATAAATCATTTCTTCTTCTCCTTCTAATTTTACAGGCATATCAAAACCTTTTACATCGGCTTGCCATCTGTATTCCACATTTTTCCCGACTTGTTTAAATTCTAATTTGGGAATGATGGCATATCTTAAATATTGGTCGAAGATTTTAGTCAGGTTTAAACCTGATTTTTGATTGATATAATCAACTACTTCTTTGGTGTTAGTGGTTTTTTTACCAAGAGTTTCATTTAAGCCTGTTAAGATAGAACGCCACTTTTCATCGTTATTAATAATTGTCCTTACTGTATGTAAAAGATTTGCGCCTTTATAGTACATATCTCCAGAACCTTCTTTATTTACGCCATAAGGGCCAATAATAGGAATATCATTAGAAATATTTTTCCTTAATCCAATTACATAATCAGCTCCAGCTTTTTTTCCGTAAAAATATTCGGTAAATAAGCTTTCAGAATAATTGGTAAAACTTTCATGAATCCACATATCAGCAATATCTTTGGAGGTAATGTTGTTCCCGAACCATTCATGTCCGCTTTCATGTACAATAATAAAATCCCACTTTAAACCCCAACCTGTTCCAGATAAATCTCTCCCTAAATAACCTTTTTGATATTTATTACCATAAGCAGTCGCACTTTGATGTTCCATACCCAAATGCGGCGTTTCTACCAATTTATAACCATCCTTGTAAAAAGGATAAGGACCAAACCAATGTTCAAAAGCTTCCAACATTCGCTTTACATCGGTAAATTGAATTTTTGCCTTTTCTTTGTTTTCGGGTAAAACGTAATAATCTAAAGTTAAATCGCCTTTTAAACCTTTATAAACATCAGAAATATGAGCATAATTTGCAGCGTTAACAGCAATATCATAGTTGTTTATAGGATTACTCACTTTCCAATCGTATTTGGTATAGCCGTTTTTTAGATCAGTTTTACCAACTAATCTTCCATTAGAAACATCCATGATATTGTTCGGGACACTTATACTGATCAATACGCTATCAACCTCATCTGCTTGTTGATCTTTGTTTGGCCACCAAATACTTGCTCCAACTCCTTGGCAAGCAGTCGCAATCCAATCTTTATCGTCATCGTGTTTGGCAAAAACAAAACCGCCATCCCAAGGTGCTCTTTTTGCAACCGTTGGTTTCCCAGAATAATAAACTACAAAACTATCTTGTTTACCTTTTAAAATCTCTTTAGGGAAAGTCAAAAAAACTGCGTTAAATTCTCTTTTACCTTTTAATTCTTGATTGTGATAAATGATTTTATCGACATTTAGGTTATCAAACAAATCGAATTGCAAAGTCTTAAAATTGGTT
>JACMNZ010000202.1 GCA_014378285.1 Pseudopedobacter sp. | reverse complement strand
TACTTTTTTTCCAATTATTCCTGACATTTCTTAATTTAATTAACACCCATCGAAGCAGTAGGGCTTCGTTCAAGGTGGATATAATATCCCTAAAAGGGACGGCAAAGATAGGAAAGTCTTATTAATTATCAAACACTTATGAACTTATTTTTCATATTTTTTTAATAAAGCGAATTCTAAATAAAAAAGCATCTCAACTTCCCTAATTAGAACAATAAATAAAAGAGAATATTTAAACACTGCTTGACCTGAAAAATAGAAAGTGTTTTCTATCATATACAATTAAAAAATACAGATTTACCTTTAGAGATATTTTATTGCAATGAAATATCAATGGTCTACTTATTGTAAACAATTGGTGAACTAAAAAATTAAATCATGAAAACATTCAAAACCTTATTCAAAACAGCATTAATGATTACTCCAATTTTACTCACTGTTGCTTGTAATAAAAATGCAGGAAAATATGAGAATCTCAAAAGTGGAGAAAAAGTAACCATTACAAAAGATCCAACAACGGGTTATGCAATTGACAGTATAACAAAAGAGCCTGTAGACTTTTATGTTAATTTAGAAACAAAAGATACAATTTATGGTAAAACAGGAATTGTTGTCAATAATGCGCTAATAAAAACCCCAGAAGGTTCTTATATGGTTGATAATGCAAAGATCAAATCTGATGGCGATGAGTTTAAAAGTAATGCTGAAAATGTGAAAATCAAAGTTGACGGTGACGAAACAAAAATTAAAACTGACAACAAAAAAATTAAAATTAAAGACGGAGAGAAAAAAGTAAAATATAAGGACTAAAACAATTAAATCATGAAAAAATTAATATTAAACTTAGTTATACTCGCAAGTATTTCTACTGCATGTAACAATGCCAAAAACACTTCAAACGAATCTGATTCTACAATGAACACTTCTGAGGATGGGATGATGGTAGTTGATAAGCCTGTTGTAAAACCCGGGAGCTATGTCAATTTAAGTACTGGAAAAAAAATTTATGTGATACCTGATCCAATAACTGGAGTTGCAATTGATAGTACTACTCAAATCCCAATTGAATTTTACTATAATCCAATTACTTTAGATACCATTTATCAAAATGGATTAACGGTAAATCATATGCTGATTAATCTTGGTAACGGAAAATACAAATTGGATGATATGAAAATCAAAATAGATGGTGATGAAATAAAAATTAAAACAGATACTTCTAAGATTAAGATTGATGGTACAGATATGAAAATTAAATCTGGCGACCAAAAAACAAAAATCACTGACGATACTATAAAAGTTAAAAATTAGGTAAGAAAAGTTGATGGTAAGGAGATTGAGAATTAAGTCTCATATTTTTTTAGTAATTAAAAAAGAAGCTGTTACAAAATAAATGAAGCAGCTTCTTTTGTTGTTTGTTTCCTATTATGAAATAGCGAATCAAAAAATACGTCTCTGATAACAGAATGATTCTATTTAAAGGATCTCAAAAGATCATAGTCTGTTTCTGATAACAAATTATATAATAACAATCCAACAGTTTAAATTAACTTCTACTTAATTCCCCGCCCTATTTGCTTCTATTTTATATTTAAATCAAATTAAAAAAACTTATGGCTATAAATTTGTTATAAATGAGTATGGGAAATTTAGATAAAGAATCATTAGAGAATAAATCACCTGAAGGTGTAGAAAAAGATTATACTCACCACCAAGAAAATCCAGCACCTTCTGAAGAAGCTATTGTAGAGAAAAATGAAGAAGGTGGAGGACAAGCTATGAAATGGATAATTCCTATCGCACTAGTTATCCTCTTTATTGTATATTTTATTTATCGAAATTATTAAAGTTCTAAAAAGTCCTCTCTAACAGGGCTGAAAACATCAATTAAAACACCTAGCTCTAAACAAATTATACCATGTGTTTCGTAAGGAGGCACATAAAACCCATCTCCTTTAGAAATAGTTTCCTTTCTATAGCCAATCATCATCTCAAAAACTCCACTTTCTACGTAGGTAACCTGAGTGTGTTGATGGTGATGTAAAGATCTAATAGCGCCTTTATCAAAGATCACCTTTACCATCATTAATTGACCATTGAAACCGTATAGCTGTCTTTTAATTCCATTTCCCAAATCTTCAATCTTAATTTGATCTGAAAATTGAAACAATCTGCTTTCTTTCATTTTATTTTGCTTAAAAAAAAGTTAACGTATCGATTGTGTTACTACTCATCCTAAGATACATCACTATTATAAAACTTTCTATGCACAGGATTTATTCTCCGATATCTAAATTTTTATCAAATATTTCTTTAAAGGAATCTGGGCGTTCAAACGCTGTATTACGCACTTCGCTATCGCTTCGGTTTTTGGCTGAGAAAAACAGCCAAAGAACTGGCTTTTGCAAAGCCATGCTAAGTCCAGCTAACGCAAAACCTTAAAAATGAAATAGATTTAATGATTTCGAGAACTGAAATCAATTTTAATAGAAACGAAAATTAGCTTAATCTCTTAATCAAAAGCGCACTTTGTTCCCTTCCTTTTTCTAGTAAAGGTTCAAAGAAGTCCTTTGCAGCTTTAAAATGTCCTTTGTAGCCTTCCATATCTTTGTATTTAATGATAGACGCCCATTCTCTCACCGCTGTGTGAAATTCTAAATCATCCCCTCTGATACTTTTATCAAATAATGCAGTCTGAATGGTTTCTTCTAGTAGCTCATCATTTTTGAAAAGATATTCTACTATGCCCAATCTTAATTTAAATGGTGGAGTTTGACCAATTAAATTATCGTAAGGATTAATCTGCAATTGATACCAAGCATCCACCATAGCCAGTAAACTTAAATGTGAATTTGATTTTGCAAGGGCACTGTTAGAACCCACGCTAAATTCTTTCATGATGTCATCATCAAACAAAATCAAATTATGCTGGCCATGAAAAACAAATTCTCTGGCCTTATATAATCGCTCTCTAAAATTCACTTCGTCTTCCTGAATCATCATCTTAAATAAAGCAGATTCTGATTGGGCGTAAGCTTCAATTTGCTTGGAAGCGTAAGGATTTAGAATAGCCAAACCACCATAAATATGTGCCTTGTAGCTAAAAATCCTAAGCGTAGTTAAAATCTTCACATTGTCAATTCCAGATACGTATGCGCCACTTTCCCAGGGATAAGTTCCGGCATTCTTCCAAGCTGTCCCCATACTCTCAAAACCCATGTGAGTAACGGCTTGTGTATCTGCCATGATCTGATCATGTTGGTGATAATCCTTTAACTCTATAATTTCAGACTCCAGAACTTTCAGCACTTCCATCGCTTTTGCATAACTTTCGTCACTGATACGATGTGGCGCAACAATCAATTTTTGACCTTTGGGTTCGAAGCCTGGACCATGCAAAGCATGTGTTAAGATAATCTCCGCATCAGCTGGGAGGTATTTTTCAAAGGCCGCAACTTCTGGGGTTTTAACAGAAGTCATTCCGGTTACAATAGCACCTGCTTTAGTTGCATAACCTGTTGCGGATACGACTTCGTTTATCTTCTCAGCTTCAACTGCGTAAAATATGAAATCAGAAATATGAGAAACTTCTTTTGCATCATTTAAAACCTGAATTCCAAAAGGAGAAAGTTCTTCTTCTAGAATAGTTTTTCTATCTGGCAAATCACAGCCAACAACAATAAGTCCTGCTTTAGCAAAAGTACGGGCATATAATTTACCCATATCTCCCAAACCAATCATTCCGATTTTCATGAGGCTAAGATAAAAAGGATGAAGGATAAAGGAGCAAAGATTAAAAAGAATTTGACCGCATCATAAAAAACAAAAAAGCCCTTTCTGAAAATTCAGAAAGGGCTTTTTAAATAATTTTAAAATCTCTCAGACTTTGATTTCAACTTCAACACCAGAAGGTAATTCCAGTTTCATTAAAGCATCAACTGTTTTTGCTGAAGCACTATAGATGTCTAATAATCTTTTGTAAGAACACAATTGAAATTGCTCTCTTGCTTTTTTGTTCACATGCGGAGAACGTAATACAGTGTAAATTTTCTTCTCTGTTGGAAGAGGAATTGGACCACTAACTACTGCACCCGTAGGTTTAACAGTCTTTACGATTTTCTCAGCAGATTTATCTACCAAGTTATAATCGTAAGATTTTAATTTAATTCTAATTCTTTGGCTCATTTTTTTTGTTTTATGCTTAACCGTTAGAGCTATTTGTAACGGTAAGCGGGTTTATTTTTACTAGAGTAAGGATTAAAGAGCAAGGAATAAGGACAGGCAGTCTTTGATCTTTGCTCTTTATTCTTTTATCTCAATTATGCGTTCACTTTTCCTTTAGCTTTTGCAACTACTTCCTCCATCACGGTTTTAGGTGCTGGTTCGTAATGATCAAACTCCATTGTAGAAGTTGCTCTACCAGAGGTTATCGTACGCAACTGAGTTACATAACCAAACATTTCTGAAAGCGGAACCAAAGCTTTAATTACTTGAGCTCCTGCTCTTGTATCCATACCTTGTAACTGACCTCTACGACGGTTTAAATCGCCCATTACATCCCCCATGTTTTCTTCAGGAGTTAATACTTCAATCTTCATGATTGGTTCCATTAACACTGGCTTACATTTTGGTAATGCTTCGCGATACGCGTTACGAGCTGCTAATTCAAAAGATAAAGCATCTGAATCGACAGCGTGGAATGAACCATCAATTAAACGAACTTTCATACCTGTTACTGGGTA
>JACMNZ010000201.1 GCA_014378285.1 Pseudopedobacter sp. | reverse complement strand
ATTTTTTTTTGAACCTATAGCTCCTTAAAAATCGAACGAATTAAAGTAATTAAGCTCTTTCTTGTTGAAAACGAAACCAATATCCAATTCAAAAAGGTATTAGGTATGGATTTTGCATGTTTTTTATTTTTATAGCATGTTCTGCTTAGCGTGAGTAGTATTAAATTTTGTAAAGTATAAACATGATTTAGAAGTTTGTAATTATTAATGAATTTGTAAATGATATGGTAATGATCATTTAATGTCGAAGCTGTTAAAGTGCTTTTAAAACTATTTCGCATTTAAATCTTGAACCTTTATACCGTAAAATTTGATAAACATAGGAGTTTGATTAGTAAATGTGCGTGTGTGTTAGTTTGCGCATTGTTATAAATTAGATTACAGCGTTAACGATAGAAATGGCAGCTTTTTTTGCTCTTACCGTTACGCAAATAGCAAAAAAACTATAATGGATAGCGTGTTAAAACGCCCAAATTTAAATTTAGTAGCCATTAATAATTGAACTCCTCAGGTTAATAATAAAAAAAATGCCAGTCTCAAATTCAAATTCGGACATAAAACAAGTTTAAATACTGCAAAACAGCAGATATCCTAGATTTATAATAGCGCAGATACTGGATGAGCTAATGGAGTCATTAAAGATAAGTATTTATTGGGTTTCCTATAAAACCTAGATCATCATGAGTGGTTATATTTAACTTCATTTGCAGCATTTTAGCGAAGTTTTTAGATGCCATTGTCGTTTTTATACTGCCATAGAAGAGGATAAATGGTAATTCATTTTATAGGCTTGCCATTATATGTAAGATTAGAGCGTGTGATTATGGAATGGATGCAAAATTACCGGAGGGATGCTTAATCTTACGATACGGTAGCTATAAATATTTGGCGTTAGTTTGGCTTTTTGGATAACAACGGGGCTTTTTTATACTGTAAGTTGCTTGCAGGCATAGTCGCCGCTTTCCTGTTTATTTAAGTGAGTTGTGTTTCCTCAAAAAAGAAAAAAACAAATAAAAATAGTAGTTAGTCGATTTCCAAAATATTTTTTAACTCCATAATTTAATTTAATATGAATAACGTTGATAATCCAGAAAATCTTGAGAAATGTCCATTTAGAGGTACCCGAATAGGAGGAGCGATTGGAACTGCTCCCCAGATTGACGATTGGTGGCCCAACCGTTTACAAGTGGAACTCCTGCACCAAGATCAGCCTGCTGCTAATCCAATGAGTGATGAAAATTATAAAGAAGCTTTTAATAAAATCAATTTTTCGCAGCTTAAGGAGGATATTAAGGCGTTGCTTGTTGACTCTAAAGAATGGTGGCCTGCAGATTATGCTAATTATGGACCGCAAATGATTCGTATGGCCTGGCACTCAGCGGGTTCTTATCGTATTGCCGACGGCCGAGGTGGTGCAGCGCAAGCCATGCAGCGTTTTGCTCCGATCAATTCCTGGTGGGACAACGGGAATACAGATAAATCACGTCGCCTGCTATGGCCTATAAAGAAAAAATACGGTGCAGCCTTATCATGGGCAGATCTTATTGTTTTGACAGGTAATTGCGGCCTAGAAATTATGAATTTTCCCACATTTGGTTTTGGCGGTGGTAGGCGTGATGCCTGGGAACCAGACCGCAGTACATACTGGGGGCCAGAATTCTGGAACGGCAAGCCTTTTAAGGAATCAAAAGCTGGTGAATTTCACAAAGGTCATCCAGATGAAATGGTGACTCAAACGCTCCGCTGGGAAGGAAAACCTTCGGACGAGAATCGGGACCTTGAAAACCCTCTTGCTGCTACCCATCAAGCATTAATTTATGTAAATCCTGAAGGACCTGGTGGTAACGGTATACCTTTGGATTCTGCCAGGGCAATTCGGGAATCATTTAAGCGCATGGCGATGGATGATGAAGAAACGGTCGCTTTAATTGCGGGTGGACATGCATTCGGGAAAAGTCATGGTATGGTATCTGCCGATAAGATAGGTCCAGCACCAGAAGCAGCACCCATTCAGGCCATGGGTATGGGCTGGCAGAATCCAGAAGGTACGGGATTTGGCCACTACACGATGACCAATGGGATTGAGGGTTCATGGACGCCCGATCCTACACAATGGGACAATGACTACTTGATTAATCTGTTCAAATTTGAGTGGAAAAAGAAAGAAAGTCCTGCTGGAGCCATCCAATGGACGCCAATAAACCCAAATGCTCCAAAAACTCCAGATGCACATTTAGATGGAAAGATGGACGATTTGATGATGATGACTTCTGATATTGCTTTAAAGGTAGATCCTGCATATCGCAAAGTATGTGAGAAATTCTTAAATGATTTTGATTATTTCACAGAGGCATTTTCAAAAGCTTGGTTCAAATTAACACATAGAGATATGGGACCAAAAGATCGCTATTTAGGTCCTGAAGTACCTAAAGAGGATTTGTTGTGGCAAGATCCAGTTCCGGCTTGTAATCATGAATTGGTTAACGATATTGACATAGCCGATTTGAAAAATCAGATCCTCGGAAGTGAATTAAGCATATCAGCATTGGTTTCTGCAGCCTGGTCCTCAGCTGCTGTGTACCGTCATTCTGATAAAAGAGGTGGTGCTAATGGAGCTCGAATAGCTCTGGAACCACAGAAAAATTGGGTAATTAATCGACCTGCTGAGCTTAATAAGGTTCTTGATACTCTTAAAACAATTCAAAGCGGTTTCAATTCCAATCAATCGGGTAACAAGCAAGTTTCAATAGCTGATTTATTGGTTCTGGGTGGTTGTACTGCCATAGAGAAGGCAGCTAAAGATGGTGGTACGCAAATTACAGTGCCCTTTACCCCAGGACGGATGGATACTACTCAAGAACTAACTGATGTAGAAAGTTTTGATTATTTGAAGCCTGTTTCTGACGGATTCAAAAACTACCATAATGATAAGATAGGTTACCGGGTGCCATCTGAAAGAATATTTCTGGATAGAGTGCAGCTCTTAAATTTAAATGCTCCAGAGTGGACGGTTTTAGTAGGTGGACTTCGTGTATTGGATCAAAATTACGATTATTCTAAACACGGCCTATTTACTGACCGCCCTGGGCAGCTGTCTAATGACTTCTTCCGGGTGCTTACCAATATGGATTATGAATGGATTCCTCAAGATGAAAATGAAATGTTATTCAACATTAATGAACGCAAAAGCGGAATGACCAAATACACTGCTACCCGCTGCGATCTGATTTTTGGCAGCAACGCACAATTGCGCAACATTGCTGAGGTTTACGCTGCCGATGACGGGCAACAGCGTTTCGTAAGAGATTTTGTCGCAGCTTGGGATAAGGTAATGATGCTAGACCGTTACGACGTGAAAGACGAATAGGATTTCTTTAAAAAGAAAGGAACAGAAATGCCCGATATCGTTGCAGATGATATTGGGCATTTTTTTTTGATTTGAGATCCCGAAGGACCATATACATTTATCTTGTAGATTAAATTTTAAATGTAGTCTGAATGATACAAGATGTCCGTTTGATGAACATGCTGTAAAATAGAGGGTATAGTATAAATTAAGGGAGAAGATTAGATTTAAAGGTCACACTCCAAATCACTCAATTTTTTATGGGAATCGGTGAAAATGTTGACAATTCTTTCAAAAACAAAAACCCTGCAATCATTTGATTTGCAGGGTTTTGAGGGGTTTTGATACTAAATCTGGTGATCCCTCTGGGATTCGAACCCAGGACCACTACATTAAAAGTGTAATGCTCTACCAGCTGAGCTAAGGAATCATGTTTTTTAAGAAGATAAAAAAAGCCTCAATCGCTGAGGCTTGTAAATTTTTGTGATCCCTCTGGGATTCGAACCCAGGACCACTACATTAAAAGTGTAATGCTCTACCAGCTGAGCTAAGGAATCATTAATTATTAAACAATAACGTTTTTTAATTTGTGCAAAGATAGAGTTTCTGTATTATCCTGCAAATAGTTTTTCTTTTTTTTTAAATTGAGTTTGATAAGCGTCTTAAAGTCAACTAGAAGAATTTATTTCTCAGAATTTAAAAACAAAAAAACAGTCATACTTTGATTATTTATAGATAACTGATTGCAAATCTATTTTCATGATGTTGGTGAAATGGCTCAAAATCTTTATCTAAAAATTCGCAAGATACTTTGCTAGAAATAAAAGCTACATCACCAAAAATATTGGCCACGGCAGCATCGGCAGCATCTCTGCCAATAGCTATTTTTATCATTCCGTTTAACGGCATTAACCTAGTTGCATCAAACAATAACCATTGGCCATTAATATAAGCTTCAAAACAAGCATGGAAATCTTGAGGCTTAAGTTGATAGGCGTAACCAGTAAAATATCTGGCCGGTATGGTTAATGCCCTACATAATGCGATACCTAAATGAGCAAAATCCCGGCAAACACCAGCTTGTTGTGTAACGGTATCATAAGCAGAAGTTTCGGAATTGGTAGATCCACTTAAATATTCTACGTTCAAGTAAATCCAATAGGTTAATGCTTTCACTTTTTCAAAATCATCTTTTTTGTAGCCAAACATATTATTTGCTAAACGATACATCTTATCCGACTGGCAATATCTGCTAGGATTTAAATAAGATAAAACATCGCTTGGAAGTTTCGCAATATCTACCTCTTTAAATTCTTTTATTTCTTTTATTATGAAAGCATTCTCCACGATTGCTTGGTAGCTAATGGATAAATTTTCTGTGGGTTTTAATGCTAAACTTATTAATCTATTTGCTTCCGCAGATGATAGCAACTCTTTAAAATCTGTTTTTGGAGAAATAACCAATTCTTCAGAAACTATTTTTTGTTCAGTTTCTAAAGCCTGGATACTTAAGATGATGGTGCTTTCAGATTTTATTTTATATTTTAATTCAGATTTTACTTTAAATTTCATAGATTATAAACAAACAATTTTATTAAAAACCAAATTATTTTTGTTCTGTTTTAAAGGATAAAGGTATGGATTGATGTGTTTGGTTTTTATATTATTTGCAAGATTTTATAAAAAATTATACACGCTACATTGAAGCTTTAAACTTTATATTCCATAACTTAAAGAAGCCTAAATTTTAGTGAATAAAACCATTAAGTAGTTAAGAGGCATTAAGCTATTATTACAGATAATCATATTTTTATTAATGCCTTAACGGTGAAAAAAACCTTGTATGTTTAAAAATATTTTTATGCCCTTTTTAAATACTGATTTTTAAAAAAATATATGATAGATTTTAGAAGTGATACCGTTACCAAACCAACAGAAGAAATGATGGCGGCAATGATAACTGCCAAGGTTGGCGATGATGTTTTTGGGGAGGATGAAACCGTAAATGCTTTGGAAGAAAAAGCTGCTGCACTTTTTGGTATGGAAGGTGGGTTATTTTGCCCTTCTGGCACAATGACTAACCAAATTGCTATTAAATGTTTCACACAACCTTTAGATGAAATTATAGCTGATCAAACTGCTCATGTTTATAGGTATGAGGGCGGTGGGATTATGTTTAATTCTGGAGCTTCCGTTAGGTTATTGAACGGGGACAGAGGAATTATTAGTGCCGAAATGATAGAAGAGGAAATTAATCCAATTGGTAATATACATCATCCGCATACTAGTTTGGTTGTTTTAGAAAATACGGTAAACCGTGGAGGTGGAAGCTGTTATTTTTTAAAGGATATTGAGCCTATTTATCATTTATGTAAACTTAAAAACCTAAAGCTCCATTTAGATGGGGCAAGAATTTTTAATGCCTTGGCTTATACTAAAGATGAAGCGAAAGAATATGGTAAATATTTTGATGGTATTTCTGTTTGCCTATCCAAAGGTTTAGGTGCGCCAGTCGGTTCGGTCTTATTGGGTAATAAAGAGACTATCCAATATGCAAAAAGGGTAAGAAAAGTTTTAGGTGGCGGGATGCGACAAGCTGGTTTTTTGGCTGCAGCCGGAATTTATGCATTAGACCATCATGTAGAAAGATTACAAATTGATCATCTACATGCAAAACAGTTAGAAAGCTGCCTGTTAAATTTATCTTTTGTAAAGCAGGTTTTACCGGTGCAAACCAATATTGTGATCTTTGAGCTAAACGATTCAAAAAACGCGGACAACTTAGTGGAAGAACTTAAAGGAAAAGGTATTTTATCTGGAACTTTTGGTAAACAAATGATAAGGTTTGTTACCCATTTAGATATCAGTCAAAATCAGATAGAACAAACTATAGAAATTTTAAATGGAATTGATTAGATACTTTTAGGCAAAATAATAGTAAAAGTAGTCCCTACATCTATTTTGCTTGTAACATCAATTTGACCTTTTAGATTTTTCAATAATTCTTTAACAATAAATAAACCTAATCCAGAAGAACTTTCACTATTGGTAGGTTTATTTTTAAGCTTATTAAATTTATCGAAAAGTTTTTTCTTATCATCTTCAGAAATACCCGGTCCTTCATCTTTAATTTTAATCAAAAAATTATTTTTAACAAATTCTAAATCGATAAAGATATTTTTTTCAAAAGGAGAGAATTTTATCGCATTAGAAATTACGTTGTATAAAACTCTTTTCAGGAAATTTATGTCGGTCTTTATTATGTTTTCTTTTGCTTTGAAGTTTTGATTAAGCTTAATAGATTTTGCTTCTGCAACAGATTTGAAAGATTTAACTGTTTCTTCAATAAAATTGTTGAGGTTAAATTCTTCTACATAAACATTTAATGGCAAGTTTTCTACGCTATTTAACGTCTCCATTTGTTCTATCAAATGAAAAACATAATCTATACTCTTATTAAAAATATTTATTAATTCCTCACTTTCTTCATTTGTAGCAAACTCCTGAAAAAGGTAGGAAAGCATTTTAATGTTACTT
>JACMNZ010000200.1 GCA_014378285.1 Pseudopedobacter sp. | reverse complement strand
TACTCAAGACCAGTTAGACTGGCTAGCAAAAGATTTGTCTTTTATTGATAAAGATGCTTTATTGATTATTTCACTACATATTCCAGTGCATAACTCAGTTAAAAACAATACAGATTTTTACAAAGTTTTAGAAGGCTTTAAAAATGTTCATGTGCTATCTGGGCATACCCATTTTAATGTAAACACCATTAACGGTAATGTTTATGAACACAATCATGGAACTGTTTGCGGGGCTTGGTGGACAGGTCCAATCTGCACAGACGGAACACCCAGCGGTTATGGGGTTTATGAAGTAAAAGGCAATGATTTAGCATGGTATTATAAACCAACAGGTTTAGAGAAAGACCATCAGCATACAATCTATGTAGATACCTTAACAAACCAAAAAAGGTTATTGGCAAACGTTTGGAATTGGGATCCTGAGTGGAAAGTGGAGTATGAATTAGATGGGAAAAAGATGGGTACAATGGAGCAACAAAAAGGTTATGACCCGCTTTCTATAAAGCTATACAAGGGTGATAAATTACCAGTAGGGCGTACATTTCCAGAACCTTCAGAAATTGATCATTTATTCATTGCGCATTTTAATCTCGAGGTTAAAAATGTTAAAGTAATTGTTAGCGATAGGTTTGGAAACAAATATATTAAAGAAGCTGATGCTTAAGATGCTTGTTAAGGGTCAGTGTCAGGATGCCAATTAGGCATAGATGCTGGCCCCTTTTTTTATCAGTGAAAGTTTTTTAGGTCTCGGTTCGTGTCATAGCCTCGGTTTGCGGAAATGAGGTTGAGGTCATTTTAATTCTAATATTTATCAATAAAAATGCGTTATAGTTTTATATTTCTTTCTTTCATTACTATTACTGCTTGCAAAAGCATCAAGTCTTCTAAACAAACTAAAATGGAATTCCCAAAATTTGACATTGAGGCACACCGTGGTGGTAGAGGTTTAATGCCGGAGAATAGTGTCCCTGCAATGTTGAATGCGTTAGAAATGGGTGTAAATACTTTAGAAATGGATACCCACATCACTAAAGATGGCCAAGTAGTGGTTACCCATGATGATTATTTAAGTCCAGCTTTTACCTTACAACCTAACGGACAAAAAATACCAAAATCTGAGGAGCAAAAAAACATTATTTATCAAATGGCTTACGCCGATTTAAAGGGTTTTGATATAGGTTCTAAATATTACTCAAACTTTCCTCAACAAAAAAAAATCAATACCTATATTCCTTTATTATCTGATTTGATTGATAGCGTTCAAAGCGATATAAACAAAAATAATAGAAAACAAATATTTTATAACATAGAGACAAAAAGCAGCGATAAAGGAGACAACATCTTGCATCCTAGTCCTGAAAAATTTGTATCACTTCTAATGGATATCATTATTAAAAAAAAGATTTCACAATATGTAATCATTCAATCTTTTGATAAAAGAACCATACAAATCATTCATCAAAAATATCCGAACATCAAAACCTCTTACCTCATCAGTAATAAAAAAACATTTGAACAAAACATTACTGATTTGGGTTTTAAACCATTTATTTATAGTCCAGAATATCATTTGGTAAATAAGAATTTAATAAAAAGGTGTCATGAACAAAACATCAAAATCATTCCTTGGACAGTAAACACTTTAGAAGAAATTATTCAGTTGAAAGATTTAGGAGTAGATGGCATTATAACAGATTATCCTAATATTTTTATCAATAAAAGATAAGGTTTAAAAAAACCTAAATTAGTAATGGTTAGCATTAAATGTAGAAAAATCTCGTGTAGAAAAATTCGCATCTAATGGCAAATTACCTGCTCGTTACCCAAAATTTTAGGACTTAAATAAGGTATATCTAAATTTAATCCTCTAAAAACAAACCAAATACCTAAACATAATGTGAGGTAGGGTAAAAAAATATTTATTTTCCGTCTAAAAACAGGTTTACTAAAATTCACACCCAACATCGCTAAAAGCATTAAAGGGATTGTTCCTAAACCAAAAACAAACATAAATAAAGCAGATTGATAGGCGCTATCCGTGTTGATAGCAGTTGCCAAACCTAAATAAACAAATCCGCAGGGTAAAAAGCCGTTTAGTAAACCTAAATATAAATGCCCCGCTTTATTTCTAATGGCTTTGCCTATCAGTTTATTAACAGCCAAAGTAAAACGATTGGGTTGATATTTATTGCTCTTTTTTAATTTGATAATCTGCGGAAGCACAGCTAAAATAATTAATACGCCGCTTAAAATACTTATCCCTTGTTGAAAGCCGGCCATCCATAATTGTTTGCCCAATAAACCAATCATTAAGCCCAAAAAAGCATAGGAAATAGCCCTACCAAGGTTGTAAGAAATCTTTTTAAATACGGTTATCCATTTGTTTTCTTGCTGATGCGGAATAGCAAAAGCTAAAGGTCCGCACATGCCTACGCAATGCAAACTTCCAAACAACCCGATAACAAACGCTAGCTGTAAATGGTTCATGGCATGTACATATTGGTTTCATAAAGATATTTCTTCTGATTGGCCGTCCAATGGATAATTATTTTCCATTCTCCTTTCTCTAAGCTAGGCCTCGGGATTAGAACATTAGCATTATCAAAGAAAAAAATCTGGTCCTTTTTACTGTCAGATGGGCGCTTAAAATTAACTGTTCCACTACCTACCGAAGTAAATTTTATGCTAATAAAATCATCGGTTTGCAAGATATTAGGTGTTGCCTTATCGTTAATTACTTGCTGCTTTTGTTGGTAATCAATATCATAGGTTAAGCCTTTTTCGTAATAATCTTTATCAAAACTATCTTCTGCGGTTCTAAACATTTGTATCACTAATACAGAAATAAATGTCATAAATGCCACCAATCCAATAATTAATCCTTTTCCCCAATTCATGATTTAGTTAATTTACAGGTCCTAAAAAATTTGTTTTTACTTTTTCTACCGTTTTACCTTTTTGCTTTATCAAAAGGGTAACACTGGTTTTGCTATCTCGGATATTTTTCTCTGGCATCATTACAAAAAAAGTTGCTTTGTTGCTTCCCTCTCTTTTCACTTCGCCTATATTTTGTACCCATTTAATTTTGATAGATTTATTTTCTGGCACTACGTCAACATCCATATCTTTAGTTGTTTTGTTAATAAACTCTGCAGTATATAAATTGCTTATATACCCATTTGGCTGTTCTTGGTATAAGCTTCCAGCGGCTCTTAAAACGGTAACATCTATATCTTTTCTGCTCCAAATAAAATACATGGAAACGGAAAGCATCGCTATTATAATAAAGGTATAAGCCTTCATCCTAAAAGTAAACTTGGGCGTTTCATTCTTCTTGATCATCTCTTCAGAATAATAACCAATTAAGTTTCTTGGGCGATCTATCTTGTCCATCACTTGGTTACAAGCGTCAATACAAGCCGTACAGTTTACACATTCCAGTTGTGTTCCCTCTCGTATATCTATCCCAGTTGGGCAAACGGCAACACAAAGATTACAATCTACACAATCTCCCATCGGTTGCAGATTTGGGTCGTTTTTTTTGATTCTTCCCCTTGGTTCGCCACGTAAATAATGATACGCAACCACTAAAGAGTTTTTATCTAACATTACGCCTTGCAATCTTCCATAAGGGCATGCTAGTGTACAAACCAGTTCTCTAAAATGTGCAAAGACATAATAAAATGCGCCAGTAAAAATCCAAATACTAATAAAACCACTTAGATGTTGAGATATTGGTTGTGTAACGATTTGAAAAAGTTGGTCACTACCGATAACATAGGCTAAAAAGGTGTTAGCGATTAAAAAAGAAATGAGGACATATAAGATATGTTTACTGGTTTTTTTGATGATTTTTTCTTGTGTCCAAGGAGCGTTGTCTAATTTTTTTCTCGCTGCGGGTTCTCCCTCTATCCAAACTTCAATTCTTCTAAAAATCATCTCTAAAAAGATCGTCTGAGGGCAAATCCACCCGCAAAATATCCTTCCAAAAGCATTGGTAAATAAAACAATTGAAACCAATCCTGTCAACATCAACAATACGAAAATAAAAAAATCCTGTGGCCAAAATACTTGGCCAAACAAAATAAATTTCCTTTCAATGATATTGAAAAGCATAAATTGGTTTCCATTTATCTTAACAAATGGCGCAGCAAATAAAAACAGCAATAAAATATAACTAACTACGCTCCTATATCTATACCATTGCCCAATCCTAATTAAAGGATAAAGCCATTTACGGTTTCCTTTATCATCCGTTATTTTATTGTAGAAATAATCTTCTTCTGCCGACATATTCTTTTGTTTATCAAGAATTTATGATGTTATAACTAAGAGTTAAGACTTGATTGATGTCCATTTGATTATCAAACATCATAAACTGAGGAATTTTAACCATCCTTGCTATCCTCAAACTGCTAACTAAGCTCCCTCTTTATCTCCCTGAGGTTCTTTTGGATTTGCCGGATTGGTTCCCTTTAATGATTTAACATAGTTGGACACTTCTGCCATTTGTTTTGGACTCATTTGTTTTTCCCAAGAAATCATTCCTTTTTCGGGAACGCCATATTTAATAGTTTTGAAAATATTGCTGATTTTACCTCCATGTATCCAATATTCGTCAGTTAAATTGGGGCCAACCACACCTTGTGCGTTCTCACCATGGCAGGCTACACAATTTTGAATAAATAATGCT
>JACMNZ010000199.1 GCA_014378285.1 Pseudopedobacter sp. | reverse complement strand
TAATGGTAAAATTATAACTCATGGAAAAAAAGAAGAATTAGATTTCAACAAAAAAAATGAGAACATTGTGCAACAATGTAATGTAGAAACTGCAACTTTAGTTAATACTGCAAATTACAGTTTGGTTAAAATAAGTTCCATCTATGAAGGCTTCACAAGAGAAGATTTTGTTACTCTTATCAAAACAAAAAACGATTGGAAAATAACTGATGTTACCACCAACTACAAATAAATAAAATAACGATTAACCTTAAAAAAGCAGTCTCGAATAAAGAGCGAGACTGCTTTTTTATTTTAGATATCTTCCACCTTTAAAAAAAAGATATTTAGTATTTCTTAATTCCTTAATGTTAATATTAATTTTTAGGAATTTAAATATCAAATCTTTCTCTTAAAGCTTCAGAATTACTTCTGCTACTTGTAAATTTTTGACCTTCTTTGTTATCCATTACAAAAACCAAAGCTCCGTTAAAGCTTTTTCTTATTTCCTTAATATGATTGGTATTAATTATAAAACTTCTATGTATTCTACAGAAATTTTCAGGTAACTTTTCTTCTAAATTACTTAAGGTAAAATCTGTTAAATGCTTGCTGCCATCTTCCGTATGCAAAAAAACATATTTATCCTCCGCTTCTATGGCAATAATTTTATCCAAGGCAATCAATAAAATTTTATCACCAATTTTAACAGTTAAAGTTTTAATTTCTTTCTTCGGTTTTAATTGATCAAGCAATTGTTGTAAAGGTAAAGCCATTGGTTTATGCGTTTCCTGCAATTTTTCCATGCTTTTTTCTAAACGTTCTTTTTCAATCGGCTTTAGCAAATAATCTAGAGAATTTTCTTCAAAAGCTTTAATCGCATACTGATCATAAGCGGTAGTAAAAATCACCTTTGGTTGTTTTTTTATCTTAGAAAGCATCTCAAAACCGTTCATTACCGGCATCTCAATATCTAAAAAAATCATATCTGGTCGGTGCTCTTCAACCAATTTTAAACCCTCTTTTCCATTACTAGCCTCGGCTATAATATCAATAAAATCATAAGGTTTTAAAAGCCTAATCAACCTTTGGCGGGCCAATTCTTCATCATCAATTATTATACAAGAGATTTTATTCATAAAGAGGTTGGGATAGTTATTTTTATCAGTTTTTCTGGTTCGTTAATTATCTGGAGCGCATATTTATCCCCATATAAAAGCTGTAATTTCTCATAAGTACTTTGTAAGCCATAACCCGCATTTAATTCTGTAGGGAAAGGTTTACCATTATCAGAAACAATCAAAACAATTTCTTTTTCTTGCTTATAAATAATCAATGTGATTTCTCCCCCATCAATTTTATCATTTAAACCATGCTTTATAGCGTTTTCTATTAAAGGCTGTAAAATAAATCGAGGGATTTGATCATTTAAAGTATCTACTGCAATATCCAAATTAAAATTTATTCTATCACCAAAGCGTACTTTTTCAATATCCAAGTAAGTATTCACAATCTCCACCTCCTCTTTAACGGAAGTTAGATTCTCATTTTGCGTATTTATGCTATACCTAAATAATTTTGAGAGCTTTAAAGTCATATCCTCTGCCCTATCAGCATCAATATGTATCAAACTCGCTATCGAATTTAAAGAATTATATAAAAAATGTGGATTGATCCTTGACTGTAAAGTCTGTAATTCCGCTTGGGTTTTTAGTTGGTTTAACTTTACAATATCAAGCTCTTTCTCTTTAATCCGCACTTCTAAATTAGTTCTTTGACTTTGGTAAACGCCAACAACAGTGGTAACCACTAAAGAAATTACCAAATTAATCAACAACTGTTTTGGATCTGAGAAAATATGATAAGGAATATTTAAAATGTAAGTATATAAAATGAAATAACAAATCTCGCTTGCAATAGTCATCCCTACTAAAGCGGCAAAATAATAAGAAAGCCAAATGATATAAAAGTTTTTAGGATTGTATTTTGCTCTGTAATTATCTACCAATTTTATTAAAAACGAGATTGAAGTAGCAATAGTAACGCTAAACATAAATGTAATTGCAATATTGTCCCATTCTATCTTATTGGCAGAAACTAAAAAGAATACTGCTAATACAGAGGCAACTATAAGTCCCAATTTAATTCCATTGAGCGCACACTTTAAAAAATCTTTCATCTTTTTCTTCTTATCGCTAATTTAAAGCTTATTTTAATTTTCTATCCAATTACCTGCTCAATTGCAAAATATCAGGATGGATGGAATTTTTTATTAGACCAAATGAAAACTAAAATTTAAATTAACGGTTATAAAAATGATTTGGACGTTCGGGCGGGCTATCCACTATAGTTTTTTGGTAGTAATCCTGAGCAGAACCAAAGGACGTACACCCAAAAAAGCTGCCGTTTCTATCCCTAACGCAGTAATTAACAATGTTATCACAAAAAATAATGACAGATAATTCTACAACAAATCCTCAGCATAAGTCAGAATACTACACCGGCGAAGCTAAATTTTCACCTATTCCAATGTCGGTAAGTTCTCCCGTAATTAAGCTTATTGATAAAAATAAGGTTCGGGCAAATGCTGTTGAAGCAATGCACATGCAGGCTCACCAGCAAATTGGCATGTTGCGCAAGCAAGCCGAGCTAATCATGCAACAAGTGAAGGAGATTGAAGAACGTTTAAAAATTTCTGAATTGATATATAAAGCCGATATGCGCTTTAAACCAGTAATGGGGCAAATTTACCATCTTTATGAAAAAGAAGAGAAGGGTACATTTTTAGTGAGCATGATTGCACCAAACGAATGGGGGCGTTCAAAAACATTCAACCGTTTTCTTTCTACCATTCGTTTGTTATCTGATTCTACTTGGGATGTTTTAGATAAAGCCTCCTTTAATTTTGAGGAGTTTGAAGAAGCCATTCCATTAGATTAGGATGTTTAAATTGATAACCAGCAAAAATGATTTTAGACCCATCAACAATTTTATACTTTCCTTTTTCGGCAATAAACTTAGCTCCTTTACCATATAACTGCTGACTAGCCAAATCATAAAAGTCCATTTTTAAAGGATGAGATGGGGCTGCACCGTTAAAAGTTTGGTTCCATAAATCATTATTAATTACATGTGCTATAATTCCAATACAATCATCTAAATGGATTAAATTTATAGGAGCCATACCATCAGGAATATTTTCTTTACCGGCAAAGAATCTTCCTGGGTGCCTTTTTGGCCCAATTAAACCTGCCATTCTTATAATAGTAGTTTCAATATTTATAAGGCTTTTAAAAATATTTTCTGCCTCAATCATCCTCCTACCAGAGTCAGAATTTGATAAACTTTTTGTCTCCTCGTCAACCAACCCATTATATTCTTCATAAACAGAGGTAGATGAAATGAATATGATTTTCTTTATGAAAGAATTAGAGACAGCTTTGGCTAAATCTTGCATTTTAATGTTGTAATCATTTACATTGTCTTTATTTCTACCGGGAGGTACATTAATGATCAATAAATCTGCATTTAAAAAAGCAGATAGATTGTTACGGTCATTTTCCTCAAGTTGTACTAAAAATGGGGCAATAGAATTTGATTTTAATAAATCTAGTTTGTCTATTGATGTGGTAGAACCATTTATTTTAAATCCTCTAAAAATTAAATCTATAGCTAATGGCAAACCCATCCAGCCACAACCCATTATTGAAATTCTATCAATTGAAAATACTTTCATGCTGTAAAAGTACAAATAAGATTTTTTGGCATTTACTTTGACAGTTAAATGAATAACAAAAAAGAAATTATGAAAACTAATAAATTAAAAATAACAGCTTTAGGTTTAGTGGCAGCATTTGGAGTTACGGCAATTATGCCAGCTTGTAATTCTCTAACTAAAACTCAAAAAGGCGCAGGTATTGGTGCAGTAGCAGGTGGTACAATTGGTGCTTTAATTGGTAAGAAAGCAGGCAATACTGCTGTTGGTGCTATTATTGGAGGTGCTATTGGTGGCACAGCCGGCGCTTACATCGGTAAAAATATGGATAAACAAGCTAAAGAAATAGAACAAACAGTTCCAGGTGCAGAAGTTATCCCAGCTGGTGAAGGTATCATCGTAAAATTTGATTCTGGTTTATTATTTGAATTTGGAAAGGCATCATTATCAGCTGATGCAAAGCAAAACATAAATAACCTTGCATCTTCTTTAAATAAATACCCAAATACTAATATTATGGTAATTGGGCATACAGATAATGTAGGTTCCGACCCGTTTAATATGAATTTATCTAGAGAAAGAGCAACATCAGTAAGAACTTATGCAATGAATCAGGGCGTAAGTGCAAGTAGATTAAAAACTGAGGGTAAAGGTGAAACAGAACCAATTTCTTCTAATGATACAGATGAAGGAAGAATGCAAAATAGAAGAGTAGAAATAGTTATCGTTGCAAATGATGCAATGAAAGCAGAAGCTAAAGCTGCAGCCGGAAACTAATTAAATTAATAAATATCTGTAAGGAAGGAATCCTTAAAAAAGAGATTCCTTCCTTATTCTTATGAAAATTTAAAATTGCCAACGTAATCTAATAATTTTACAAATCGTAGAACAACTAGATTAAAAATTTCAACTATTAACATCAAAAAACTTCTTTTGTATCAAATTTATTAATCATCTATAAACTCATTTATCATGTTTGGAAAATTAAATCAAATAGTAAAAGAAAATACTACAAAAGATGTTTTCTTAACTGCTGGGATAGCAGAAAATTCTTTAGAGGCGGCAGTTAATGAAGCTTCAGGAGTAATGGTTGATGTTCTAAAACAGCAAATTGAGGCCGGAAAAGCTAAGGATGTATTGACATTTTTTAGGTCCAAAAAAAATGGACGAGAGGCAATCATAATGCTGATGGTTAAGAAATATGAAAACCGTTTAAGTAAATATTATGGTTTAGGTTCTATTGAAGCTAATACTTTATCCAATTCTATTATACCAACTACAATGGACAAATTTATCGCAATAATTGCTGAGGATAAAAAAGATGGAAATAGTATTTTTCCTTTGTTAAATTGGTTAAGTGGAAATACAGTAAATTTTGAAAATTTCTTTATTAGAACCAATCAATTTAAATTGGCTTAAAATATAAAATTGAATTCATAAAAAAAGGTGTTGATAAATCAACACCTTTTTTTGTTTATCAGAAATTAGTAATTAACCTTCTTCAGGCTCTATAATAATATTATCTCCCGTAACAATCGCTTTTATTTTTGCTTCTATCTCATCAGAAAGTTCTTGATTATCCAATAGCAATTGTTTTACGCCATCCCTTCCTTGTCCTAATTTAGTATCGCCATAGCTAAACCAAGAACCAGCTTTTTTTACAACTCCGTATTCTACGCCTAAATCTATAATCTCGCCAACTTTAGAAATCCCCTGACCAAACATTACATCAAATTCTGCAATCCTGAAAGGTGGAGCAACTTTATTTTTAACAATTTTCACTTTTACACGGTTTCCAGAAACCTCATCGCTATCTTTAATCTGTGCAATTCTTCTAATATCTAAACGTACAGAGGCATAAAATTTTAAGGCATTTCCACCTGTTGTTGTTTCTGGACTACCAAACATTACCCCAATCTTGTCACGTAATTGATTAATGAAAATACAGCAACAATTAGTTTTGCTGATTGTACCAGTTAGTTTTCTTAAAGCTTGCGACATTAATCTTGCATGAAGACCCATTTTAGAATCTCCCATTTCGCCTTCAATCTCACTTTTTGGCACTAATGCAGCAACAGAGTCAATAACGATTACATCAATAGCACCAGAACGGATTAAGTTATCTGCAATCTCTAAGGCTTGCTCGCCGTTATCTGGTTGAGAAATCAATAAATTCTCTATATCAACGCCTAATTTCTTAGCATAAAATTGGTCGAAAGCGTGTTCTGCATCTATAAATGCGGCAATACCACCTTTCTTTTGTGCTTCGGCTATAATATGTGTTGCCAAAGTTGTTTTACCAGAAGATTCTGGCCCGTAAATTTCTATAACCCTGCCTTTTGGTACACCACCAATTCCTAAAGCAATATCTAAACCCAAAGATCCTGTAGAAATAAATTCCATTGCTTCAATTGGGGCATCTCCTAATTTCATTACCGTACCTTTTCCATAAGATTTTTCTAACTTATCTAAGGTCAATTGTAATGCTTTTAATTTATCGGCTTTATCGTCTTTTCCGCTC
>JACMNZ010000198.1 GCA_014378285.1 Pseudopedobacter sp. | reverse complement strand
TGAAAATGATGATGCAAAGGCGCCATTAAAAAGATTCGCTTTCCCTCACCATGTCTTTTCTTAGTGTATTTAAACCAACTTACTTGCATAATTACTGATATGTTTTCTATCAGAAAAACACCACATAAAATAGGAATCAGTAATTCTTTTCTAATCATGATTGCAAAAACCGCAATGATTCCACCTATAGTCAAACTACCAGTATCACCCATAAAAACCTGGGCAGGATAAGCGTTGTACCATAAAAACCCAATACAAGCACCAACAAAAGAAGCTGCAAAAATTACTAGTTCACCAGAGTTTGGGATATAGATAATCTTTAAATAATCTGCTATAATTGTATTACCAGAAACATAAGCCAACAAAGCCAAGGTAATCCCTATAATTGCCGAAGTGCCGGTTGCCAAGCCATCAATCCCATCGGTGATATTTGCGCCATTTGATACAGCCGTAATAATTACAATCACGAAAAGAAGAAATACAACAAGTGAATATTTTTGATAATCATCGCCCAAGAATCTTAAAACCTTGGCATAATCAAACTCATTGTTTTTATAGAAAGGAATATTTGTAATGGTAGATTTCACATCTTTTGCATAATAAATACCATTATTTTTTTCTACCCTAATCAGTTTTTCACCCTTCTCATTAAAAATTTCTTCTTTAAAAATACTATTCCCCTTTTGTGGGTTTGAAACTTCAGAAACTTGACTAACTGTTTGTCTAACTAAAATATCCGGATGAAAGAACATCGTCCAACCAATAATTAAAGACAATCCCACCTGCCCAACAATTTTAAATCGTCCTGCTAAACCTTCTTTATTCTTTTTGAAAACTTTGATATAATCATCTAAAAAACCAATTGCGCCCATCCAGACGGTGGTAATAATCATTAAAATGATATAGATATTCTCAATTCTTGCAAACAATAAAACAGGTATTAAAATCCCTGCAATAATGATTAAACCACCCATTGTTGGCGTTCCTTGCTTTTGGTTTTGACCTTCTAAGCCTAAATTCCTTACCGTTTCGCCAACTTGTTTATATCTTAAATAACTGATTAATCTGTTACCATAAACTGTAGTAATTATTAAAGAAAGAATCATAGCCATCCCAGCCCTAAAAGAGATAAACTGAAAAAGCCCAAGACCTGGAATGTCGAACTGTTTATCTAAATATGTAAAAAGATGGTATAGCATATTTTAATTAGCTGAGTTGATTAAAACATTCCATTAATATTTTCTTATCATCAAAATCAAATTTCACTCCTTTAATGTCTTGGTATTTCTCATGCCCCTTACCGGCAACTAAAATGATATCGCCTGGTTTTGCCAAATGACATGCCGTTCTAATCGCTTCTTTTCTATCTGTAATGGAAATCACTTTCCTCTTGTTTACTGGAGAAACCCCTGCTTGCATCTGTTTAATAATATCTTCTGGGTCTTCAGAACGAGGATTATCGGATGTTAAGATTACTTTATCACTCCAATCGCAAGCTGTTTGGGCTATAATTGGACGTTTAGTTTTATCTCTATCACCGCCACAGCCTACAACTGTAATTACCTGTTCTGTTTTAGTGCGGATTTTATCGACGGTAGATAAAACATTCTCTATCGCATCTGGCGTATGGGCATAATCTACAATTGCAATTATTCGGTTAGAAGAAATTATATAATCAAAACGCCCTTCCGCCCCACTTAACCTACTTAAAATAGTTAATACTTTAGTTTTATCTTGGTCTAAAAGCAAAGAAGTTCCGTATACAGCCAACAAATTTGAGGCGTTAAAACTCCCAACCAATTTGAAGTAAACATCTTCACCATCAATATCTAAATGCAAACCAGAAAATTGATTTTCGATGATTTTTGCTTTAAAATCTGACATTGATTTTAAGCCATAAGTTTTTTTGTGAGCTGCTGTGTTTTGTAACATCACCATCCCATTTTTATCATCTATATTGGTTAATGCAAAAGCAGATTTATTTAAGCCATCAAAAAAAGCTTTTTTAGCTTTTATGTAGTTATCAAACGTTTTGTGAAAATCTAAATGATCGTGGGTAATATTAGTGAAAATACCACCTTCAAAGTTTAAACCCTCAATTCTAGCTTGTGCAATTGCATGGGAGCTTACTTCCATAAAGCAATAATCACAACCTTTTGCAACCATATCGCTCAATAAAACATTTAGCGCAATTGGATCTGGAGTTGTATGAGTTGAAGGAATAATTACATCATTAATTTGATTTTCTACGGTAGAAATCAAACCTACTTTATAACCTAATTCCCTAAATAATTTGTAAAGCAAAGTAGCAATGGTAGTTTTGCCGTTTGTACCGGTAACTCCAACTAATTTTAAAT
>JACMNZ010000197.1 GCA_014378285.1 Pseudopedobacter sp. | reverse complement strand
ATCTTTTTTCTCCAAAACCACATGTTCTATCAAAATCTTTTTTTTGGAAACAAGCCCCTGTAAATCTAGGTTTAAAGAAGCCACGTCTGTATAAAGTTCTTCTTCTGTTTCTTCAAAAGACATAAATACGCCGGTCTCTTTAAATTTTATTGCGCCATTAATTAAAAAATCAAGTCCTAAAAGAGTTTTTCCGGAGCCTGCGCCACCACTCACTAAAGTGGTTCTGTTTTTTGGTAGCCCGCCTTCTGTAATTTCATCAAAACCTTTTATGCCCGTGGGGCACTTTTGTATTTGCTTTTGGGAAGTGGCCGTTTTGTTTGGGATGGTTTTATTCATACAATATCGATTTTACTTTTTTATTCATTGTGTTATAGTAATGTTTCCTTTGTCGTCATACAGGATGAACCCTAATAGAAACAACTGTTTATCTTTTAATATTTCAACAGCAACTAATTCCTCATTTTAGTGATTTTATCGTGACTAAGTATCTTTAAAAAACTTCCTTTTTTTTCAATTAACCCCTCATTTTTAAATTCAGTGAGTGTCCGGCTAACCGTTTCAGAAGCCGTGCCTGATAGTGCTGCAAGGTCATCCCTGCTGATACTGATACTGTCGGTTTCAATATTATGCGCTCTAAACAAACGCAAAATAGCTTGCGCAATCCTTTTCCTTACTGATTGGTAAGCAAGCTGTAAGAGATAGGCATCCTTATTACGGATTTCATTGGATAGGATTTTAAGAAACTTTCCGGCAATATCAGGATAAAGCTTTAGCAACTCATCAAATTGGGCTCTAGGAAAAAAACATAAATTGCTATCCTCTAAAGCAGTTGCAGTATCATCATGGGGCTTATTGGAAAGGATAGTATTCGTGCCTACAAAATCCTCTGTCTGGTAAATACCAGTCATGAGTTCTCGTCCATCTTCTGCCATTTTTATGGTCTTTATTTTTCCTGTAACGACCAAATAAATACCTGTGGCATTGTCACCCTCATAATGCACAACCTGGTTCTTTTTGAACATCCGACTTTTTCTTTCGGCAATAATATTCTTTAACTCTGTCAAGCCATTATTTTTGGAAATAAGGTTATTTAACTTCTCCAATGAGCTACTATAAAAATGATGCTGCAGGTCTTTCTTCTTTAACCTTATTTCGATAGCATTCAGGAGCTCCAATCTGCCAAATGGCTTGGTAAGATAATCATCGGCGCCCATTTCCATACCCTTGCGCAAATCAAGCCGTTCCGATTTTGAAGTAATAAATATAAACGGGATATTGGTGGTTTCAGGATTTTTATTAAGAAGGTACAACACCCCGTATCCGTCAAGTTCAGGCATCATAATATCGCACAAGATAATATCTGGTAAATTTAGAATTGCCAGTTCAACACCTTGCTTGCCATTTTTGGCTACAGTTACTTCATAAGCTGCTAATTCAAGAATTTCAATTATGTTTTCCCTGATTTCATTATTGTCTTCAATCACTAATATTTTGCTCATGTTGTAGGAAATGTTAAGGTAAATAGTGATCCTTCATCTAGATTGCTGGTATAAGAAATGGTACCCTTCATAAGGGCTATGTATCGGGCAACAATATTCAAACCAAGTCCTGTTCCCGGAATATTGCCAGTATTGTGTGCCCTGAAAAAAGGCTCAAATAAATGTTGCTGATCTTGTTCCGGAATTCCTATCCCTTCATCCTTTACGCTTATGATGTAATGGGTATCGTTAATTTCGGTAGTGAACTCAATACAGCAGGTATCATCCGAGTATTTAATGGCATTGGTAATCAAATTAATGATGCTGTTTTTAGTTAAATTCTGGTCGAGATTCACCAGCTTTTGGGTGCCATAATGTATAAAGTTTATTTGCTGATTTCCCTTTGCAAGTAGTTGCATCTCTTCTTTAATTTCTTCGGCTAACTGCTCTAGGTCAAAACAAGTCACGTTGGCTTTAACCTTGCCTATTTCCAATTGTTCTATGTATAAAAAATCATTTAACACAGTCGTCAGATTCGTTACTGCGTTAATTATTTTGCCTGCATGTTTAACGATATTGCCATTTTCTAAAGATTCTGCATATTTCTCAATGAGCGAGGCCGATAAGTGCGCTGTACTTAAAGGTGTGCGGAACTCATGCGATGCCATTGACAAAAACCGGTTTTTTAGTTTACTGATTGTTTTCTCTTTCTCTAATGTTATACTTACTTTTTCCTTTGCTTTTTCAAGGGCATTGATGGTATCATTCAGCGTTTTTGTTCGTAGCTCAACAAGTTCTTCCAAATGGGTAGCATAATTTTTCAAGCGTTCCTCATCCTTTTTTTGTTGGCTAAGGTCATGTATAAATCCGGCATATATTTTTCTTCCAGCATACTTTACCTCTCCTACCCCAAGTTTAAAAGGAAATTGGTAGCCGTCTTTAGTTCTACCAATAAGCTCTCTTCCAATTCCGATAATATGGGCTTCACTTGTCATATTATAATGCATAAGATACCGATTGTGACCTTCTCCGTCGGAAGATGGCATTAGCATTGAGATATTTTGCCCTAAAACTTCATTTTCAGTGTAGGCAAAAAGTTTGCATGCTGATGGATTAATACTTTCTATAATCCCCAATTCATCAATTGTTATAATACCGTCGATGGCATTAAGCACAAGGGCATGTAGTAGAGCGGCATTTTCCATAACGTTTTTTGGACAAACAGTATTGACCTTTTGTAAAAATGGTCTATTTAGAGTGATAAACCATTATACTATTACAGTAATATATTGCATAATTCATTCTACAAAATTTATCAGTATGGATAATAATGCAATAAGTGATATAAATCATATCTCGGACAACCCATGCTCATTTAACTTTACCGTTGCATGTGCCAACTTTGCATACTTCAGGAAGGAATAATTTCCAATAGAAAACAAATGAAAACAGATGAAATTTTGCAGCAGGAAATCACCAATGCATTAAAATGGGAACGTATCACAACCAATTGTAACATAGCAGTAATAGCAAATAATGGCGAAATAACACTTTGTGCATTAGTAGATAATGCTGCGAAAAAAGCAGCAGCCGAAAATATCGCAATGACAATTGCCGTAGTACGATTAGTGATTAATAAGATTGATATCAAATTAATCGACTGGGACGAAAAAAAAGACAAGGAGCTCACGGCAGAAATAGTAAATGCTTTCAAATGGAATTGGAAAACGATAAATGATACCATTCAAGTCTTGGTAGTAAATGGCTGGGTAACTCTTTCTGGTGAAGTAGAATGGAACTATCAGAAAGATGCAGCTAAAGAAGCCGTTATTAATCTAATTGGTGTAAAAGGGGTAAGCAATAACATAGTAATAAAATCCAAAAAAAAATTCAAAATAGATGAAACCGCCCTCAAGCTTGCGCTACAAAATCATCTTGGTCTTGATTCGAAGAATATTGAAATCGACGTTTCAGATTCAGATATAATCTTAAAAGGAACTGTAGATTCCAGGTATCAGAAAGAAATTGCCGGGCGCATTGCATGGAAAACGCCAGGGGTTATAAATGTTCATAATGAGTTGGTAATCGAAGACTAATAATTATAAAAATGAAAACGGTAAAAAAATTAGGCATTTGTATGGATCATGCCAATGCAAATCTCATCGAATTTTCTGATGAGCCAAAAACCACAACAACAATTTCTCTTGATTTTGACAATCAGGACAAGGACCAGACACTGCAACGAAGCGAAAGCGAAATGCACAACAAACAGCAGCAAAAACAACATGCCTATTATAAAAAGCTGTCAGCTGTAATCAAAGATTTTTCTGAAGTGGTTTTATTTGGACCAACCAATGCAAAGTCGGAACTATTTAATTCTTTAAGACAAAATCATCAATTCGACCGCATAAACATTGCAGTGATAAATGCTGACAAAATGACCGATAAGCAACAGCATGATTTTGTTAGGGAGTATTTCAAAAAGGTTGACATTAAAATTTTATAAATAATGTTGATCTCTTGCCTTCTAAATAACCAAAAGTGTTTGACATCACTTTTTAGTGTGCCTACGGTCATTTCACTTAAAGTCAAATAACCCCACATTTGCTTATATAATTTATCAAAAGTATCTTAAGGTAAGAAACGGGCAACGAACTATAAATTAAAGTACTTTATAATGAAAACATATGAAAATGCTGTTTACCTTCATAATCATTATGGCAGTCACAGCAACAATACTAATGAATACGCTTGGACAAAAAGTAAAAAAGTTGTATCAGGAAAATTCAAAAATGAACTATCACTTTTCAAATAAATAATAATAATAATAATAATAATAATCAACATCGATATGAAAATACTTATTGTACTTACCTCCCATGAAACTTTGGGAACCAGCGGTGGAAAAACCGGTTTTTGGATTGAGGAATTCGCAGCACCTTACTTTGTTTTTGCAGATGCAGGAGCAGCAATTACGATAGCATCCCCAAAAGGAGGACAGCCACCTGTAGACCCTAAAAGTGAAGCATTAGAGGCACAGACTCCAGATACTCAAAGATTCTACAAAGACAATATTGCGATTGACCTTGTAGCCCATTCCCTAAAATTAAGCGAAATAAACCAAGCCGACTTTGATGCGGTATTTTATCCCGGAGGTCATGGTCCGCTATGGGATTTGGCAAATGATAAAGATTCCATCCATCTGATTGAAGGTTTTTACAACCACCAGAAACCAATTGCTTTCGTATGCCATGCGCCAGCGGCTTTAGTGAATACAAAAGCAAAAAATGGGGAACCTTTGGTAAAAGGAAAACACCTGACCAGTTTTTCGAATACAGAAGAGGAAGCGGTTAAGTTAAGTAAGGTTGTTCCCTTTTTATTGGAAGATGAACTTACCAAACATGGTGCTCATTATAGCAAAGGAAAAGATTGGGAATCCTATGTAAAACAAGACGGTTTGCTAATTACAGGGCAAAACCCTGCCTCTTCAGCAGCTGTGGCAAAATTATTGCTTGAAATACTGAAAGGCGAAGTTAAGAGTACAAACTAACAAATAAAAATTATGTATTACGAACACTATTACGGCGGAATGAATTTTATCTGGTGGGCAATATGGCTGGTTATGATTTTTTGGATATTCGCGATCCCTTATGATATTCCTGGTCAAAGAAAGCAAAAAGATAAACCATTGGACATCCTTAAAAAAAGGTTTGTTTCCGGCAAAATTACCTTGAAGGAATACGAAGAAATAAAACAGAATATTGAAAAGTCTTAAAGTGAGTGTTTTTATAAATTAGTTATATCCAAAACTTTCAAATCAGTTTTAAGAATATACTTTCGGGGTAAACCAGTCGAAATGTTAACCTTTGTAATATCTTCGGGGCTGATGTTTTCCAAATACATCATCAACGCCCTTAAGCTATTGCCATGTGCAACAATCAGCACATTTTTACCAGCTTGTAATTGGGGTTCAATTTCAGCTTTGTAATAAGGAACTGCCCTTTGAAAAGTTGTAGCTAAACTTTCTCCTGCCGGCGGACCATCTGTATAACTTCTACGCCACATTTCAACTTGTTCAGCTCCATATTTCTTCGATGTTTCATCTTTGTTAAGCCCCTGCAAACTGCCATACATCCTTTCATTCAGGGCAGCGTTTTTGACGACCGGAATTTCAGTTTGTCCTGTTACCTCAAGAATGATTCGCAAACTTTCTTGTGCCCTTAAAAGCATCGAAGTATATGCTATAGCAAATATGTAGCCTTTGAGTAGTTCTCCTGTGTGCCTTGCCTCTTCTTCTCCCAATGGTGTGAGGCGAATGTCGAGGGTTCCTGTAAATCGGTTTTCCATATTATAAACAGATTGTCCGTGGCGGACTAGTATTAAAATTGACATCGTGAAGTGAATTGCTGAATACCCGCAAAGTTGCGACATTATTCTCTGTTTGAAAATGAGAATCCGCAGCGCAATACGTGATATAGGTCACTTTTATAAATTCTTCAGTCCTCCCAAACTTATATTTTGTTGAGTCAAATTAAATGTTACCTATCACATTTTCAGATGATGCCCATCATTCCATAACTGCTGTATATGGCGCAAATTTGTACATGATAATTAATAATACTTGCTTTGGGCAGGTTAGCACAATAACATGTAATTAAACAATTATGAAAAAATTGCTTTTAATCGCAATCATTCTACCATCTTTATTACTAAACTCATGCACCGCAACTCAAATCGTAAGTGCCTGGTCCGAACCAAATAAAGAAATTACATTCGCAAATCTGAATAAGGTACTTGTTGTAGCAATGTTCCGGGACGAGGCTAGCAACCACAAAGCCGAAGATCAGATGGTAGGCTATCTTAAAGGAAAAGGCATCGTATCATACAATTACCTCAACGATAATTTCAATAAAAAAGACAAGGAAGCCATTCACGAGATGATCAAAAAGGACGGATTTGATGGTGCGGTAACCATGCGTTTGGTCGATGTGGAACGGGAAAAAACACATAATCCCGGACAAATCAGTTATTATCCAACCTATTATAGAAACTTTAGTGGCTATTATTATAATTGGTTGAATAATTACCGTTCACCAGGATACTATACCACTACTAAAATTTATACGGTTGAAACCAATGTCTATTCCATAAAGATGGATAAGATTATTTGGTCAGGATTAACAGAAACGACCGACCCCAAAGGTGTGAAAAGCATGACGGAAGAAGTAGCAAAGGCGGTTTATAAAAAGAGGGTTAAAGAGGGTTTTGTAAAATAAATAAATCTGCATGTCAAATAAGTGTTGCAAATCATTTATTCCGATGAT
>JACMNZ010000196.1 GCA_014378285.1 Pseudopedobacter sp. | reverse complement strand
CAATTAGCACCTCCTCAAGACTATGGTTTTTACGGTTGGAAACAACAAAACCTACCTATGCTGCCTGCAAAGTTTAAATTGGCCATTAGAAAAGTAAAAACAAAGGAAGGGATGGTTGATGATCCTGCGGTTAAAAAGCAGTTAGACATTATCAAATCTTTGTTTGATGAGTGTACTGAAATTATTGTTGCAACGGATGCTGGGAGAGAGGGCGAGCTGATTTTTAGGTATATCTATTATTATCTAAAATGTAAAAAACCTTTCCGCAGATTATGGATTTCTTCACAAACAGATGAAGCCATAAAAAACGGTTTCCGTAATCTAAAACCAGGAACCGATTACGATACACTTTTCAATTCGGCACATTGTAGGTCAGAATCTGATTGGTTGGTAGGCATGAATGCCACACAAGCTTTAAGTATTTCGGCAGGTAATAAAGCGGTGCTTTCTTTAGGGAGGGTACAAACGCCAACTTTGGCCATGATTTGTCAGCGGTATTTAGAGACCAAAAACTTTGTTCCCCAAACTTATTTCCAAATCGCCATACAACTAAAAAAAGACGAACAATTGTTTAGGGCAATTTCTAGCGTCAATTTTAATGATAAGGATAAGGCAGAAGCTGTTTTAGCTCAAGTTTTAGATTTGGCATCTGGAAACGAAAAAGGAGGACATATTAAAGACGTAGAAGCAAAAGCTAAGAAAGAACCGCCACCACTATTGCATGATTTAAGCAGTTTACAACAAGAAGCAAACAGAAAGAAAGGCTACACCGCCGATCAAACTTTGGGAATTCTACAGAACTTATACGAAAGTAAATTAGTGACTTACCCCCGTACTGGAAGTCGATATATTGGGGATGATGTTTTTGCGACCGTACCAGATTTAATTTCCAAGTTTATCAATCATCCATTATTTGGAAAACAGGCAGAAGAATTGCAAAAAATAAAACTAAATAAGCGCAGCGTAAATGCTAAAAAAGTAACCGATCATCATGCTGTTTTACCAACAGGAGAATACTCAGGGCATTTATCATCAGACCGACAAGCGGTTTACGACATGGTAGTGGGTAGGATGATTGAAGCTTTCCATAAAGAATGTTTGAAGGAAACAACAAAAATTATCATTACCTCAGGTATTGATTTTGTTGCGAACGGAACGGTTATCCAATCAGCTGGTTGGCGTTCTGTTTTTAATGATAACGATGAGGAAAAAAAGGATGAAGATAACGCCACTTTACCAAAGGTTTTAAAAGGTGAAGATTTGGACATTTCCAATAAAGCGGTACTCCAAAAACAAACAAAACCGAAGCCTTTATTTAATGAAGCTACTTTATTAAAAGCTTTAGAAACCTGTGGTAAAGATATTGAAGATGAGGAGCTAAGATATGCCATGAAAGAAAGTGGTTTAGGTACTCCTGCAACTAGAGCATCAATTATAGAGACATTAATTAAAAGAGAATATATCATCCGCGAAAAGAAAAACTTAGTGCCTTCTACAAAAGGATTAGGTGTTTACGAAGTAGTAAAGGATAAAAAGATAGCGCAGGCAGAACTGACTGGGCAATGGGAAAAACGTTTAGAAGAAATTAGAACTGGTGCTTCTGTCAAAGATTTTAAAGCTGAGATAACCGATTACACCAAAACAATCACACAAGAATTATTAGTTGCTGGCTCTGGATTGATGGCGATTTTGAAAGAAGAAAAGGTGGCGTAAGTTGGCTTATTGTCTGAGATCGATGGTCCATGAACCAAAAACTATGAACAATTAACTATCTGCAAGCGTTTTATGCGAACCATCACAGATAGGAAATCTTTTAGATAAACCACAAACACAATCGTTTATTCCTTTTCCGTTTAGTATCCGCTGTTTATAATTTTCAATCCTATTTTGACGAGTAGAAGATTGCTTAGAACCAGAAAAATGAAGAATATAAGCTCTTTGTCGGCCAGGAGTTAATGATTGAAAAGCTTTTTTGAAATCAGGATTTTTCACAAAATCACTATTTAACTCTTCGGGCAGAATAAAGTCCTCATGTTTTTTTAATTCAACCTTTAAACCAGCTTTTTCTATCTCGATAGCTTCAAAAATATAAGCCTTTATAGTGCTTTCTAAATTCAAAATTTCTTTAATATTGGTAAATCTTATCTGCCTTGCAATTTGTACATTTTCTGTTTGTTGGATTAATAAGTTCTCTTCGTCTTTTAACAAAACCCCTTTATTAAACAATATTGCACAATAATCTTTGAAACCGTGGATCAATACAATATTGGAATTATTTAAAGTATAACAAGGATGCATCCATTTAAAATCTTCCTGTAACCCAGTTTCTAAGATAAGGCTTCTCAGTTTCTCCATCTCTGGTTTCCAATTTTTTAGATTGGTCATGAAATCATTTACTTTTGGATTTAGCATCATTCAATATTTTATAATATTGCCCCTAAAAACTATAATTAACATCTCCTTAAAAACATTTAAAAGAAGTTTATCCCTTGCTGGATTAGTTGCAATTGGAACATTTGCCACATTGCAAATTCTCATTAACATTTACACATATGGTTCCATTGATGCTTGTCAAGTTGGTTTCTAAAGAAAATAATTTTGTCTAATTTATCTTCCACCGCCATTGCTGCAATTTGAGCATCACTACATGAGCTTAATTTTTTATCTATAATAAGTCCGGTTT
>JACMNZ010000195.1 GCA_014378285.1 Pseudopedobacter sp. | reverse complement strand
CTTAGAGAACATTAGCCAAAATGATTGGTACACTCAAGTTTTATTAAAAGCAATGACTCAACAAAAATTGGAGCTTTCTTATGCTTTAGTGTGGACAAACAGTGATAATACTGTTTGGACTCCTTACGCCGGACATCCAGCAGTGGCTGATTTCATAAATTTTAAAAACAATTCTAATATTATGTTTTTGGATAGGCTTCCTAAAATGTATCAGCTTAATAAATAATTCTGAAAAACAGAATTGATGAATAGAAAATTGGTTAAATTTAGTATAGTGTTAATAGTCTGGATGTTCTGTCCAGACTATTTATTACACGCCCAAGAAAATTTCGTAAAACAAAGCGGTACACAGTTCACAATAAATGGTAAACCTTACAATTATGTAGGAACCAATTATTGGTATGGTGGCTTACTAGCTTTAAAAGGGAAAGAAGGCAAAAAACGTTTAAAAAAAGAACTTAATTTCTTAAAGAAAAACGGTGTAAATAATTTGCGTGTAATGGTTGGTGCTGAAGGAGTACTAGAATATAAGTATAGTGTACCACATGCTGATGCGCTGCAGCCACAAAAAGGCATTTACCGCGATTCTATTTTATATGGATTAGACTATCTTCTAAATGAAATGGAAAAACGTAATATGAAGGCAGTTTTACATTTTACAAATACTTGGGATTGGAGCGGTGGATTAGGCCAATATCTTGAATGGAACGGATATTCCCCACAATTACACTCTAAAGTTGAAAATTACGATTGGAATAAATATCGAGATTACATTACACAATTCTATAAATGTGAGCCTTGTAAAGATGATGTAGATAATTACATCAAATATGTTTTAAAGCATAAAAATTCTATTAACGGAATTAATTATGTTAGCGACCCTACAATTATGTCTTGGCAAATTATTAATGAGCCTCGCCCTATGAGAACGGTAAATAACCAACCTTTTTTAGATTGGATTAAAAACACTGCATCATTAATAAAATCTATAGATTCTAATCATTTGTTATCTACTGGTAGTGAAGGAGATATAGCTTCAGATAACGATATGACTATATATAAAGCCATGCATGCCGATGAAAATATCGATTATCTAACCATACACATGTGGCCAAAAAACTGGGGTTGGTTTAAAGATACTGCAATGAATGCAAATATGGATACCATATTTAAAAAAGCAGAAATTTATACAGAAAAACATGTTGCCATTGCGCAAGAATTAAATAAGCCGCTGGTAATAGAAGAGTTTGGTATGCCCAGAGATTTAAGTTCTTTTGATACTGCATCGCCAACTAATAACAGAAATCTATTTTATAAAAAGGTGTTTTCTTTGCAAACGAAACATACAATTATTGCAGGTACTAATTTTTGGGCATTTGGTGGATTAGCAAGACCAATTGAAGGACAAATATTTTGGAAAGAAGGAGACGACTATATGGGCGATCCAGGTGGAGAGGAGCAAGGGCTAAATTCTGTTTTTTCTTCTGATAAAGCCACTTGGAAAATTATAAAATTATTTTCAAAAAAATTAAAAAATTAATAATAGATGTAGAAGTATTTTTCAAAAAAATTAAAAACAATTTTACTTTTTTTTGAATCAAATTTTAAATAGGTAATTAATAAATAAAAAACATTTGCTTAATGTAATCTGATTATTCAATACCATTAAGCTTCTAAACAAGTTAATTAATGAAAATCAAAAATTTAATAATCTTTTTTTTCTTAACGATATCAGCGCAAACAACTTTTGCACAAGAAATGAAACTGAGTGACGATAAGGCTACAAAAGAGACGAAAAATCTTTATAAAAACTTACAGAAATTAATGACCAAAGGAATAATGTTTGGTCATCAAGATGATTTAGCTTACGGAGTAAATTGGAAAACTTCAGATATAATAAAAAGTGATATCAATGATATTGTTAAAGATTATCCAGCGGTTTTTGGTTGGGATATAGGCCAAATAGAGCATAAATCAAAAAATAATATTGACGGAGTTCCATTTGATAAAATGAAGGATTATATTAAATGGGTTTACGATAATGGGGGCATAAATACAATAGGCTGGCATGTGGATAATCCATTAACGTTAAAGCATGCTTGGGATAATACCAGAACGGTAAATTCTGTTTTACCTGGTGGGGCAAAAAACAAATTATATAAAAAGTGGATGAGGAATGCAGCAAAGTATATGAAGCATTTAAAAGGAAGCGATGGTAAGCATATCCCATTAATCTTTAGACCTTACCATGAGTTAAATGGAGGATGGTTTTGGTGGGGTAAAGACTCAACCTCAACACAAGAATATATTGATTTATATCGTTACACTGTAGATTATTTCAAAAATAAAAAACATCTTCATAATTTAATTTATGTGTACAATACCAACACTTTTTCTAATGCAGATGAGTTTATGAAAAATTATCCTGGCGATGACGTGATCGATATAGTTAGCTTTGACAACTACCAATTTGCAAGTCCAACATCTCCTGATTCAGTTATTCTTAAATCAAAAATTAACTATCAATCACAAATCAAAAACGGATTAGCCATCTTAGATTCTGTGGCAAAAGTTCACAATAAAGTCCCAACATTCGCAGAAACTGGTTTTGAAGCTGTGCCCGATAAAACTTGGTGGACAAATACACTTTTACCTATCATCAACAACTTTAAAATTTCTTACGTATTAGTTTGGAGAAATCATGGTTGGAAGGCAGATGAAAACAAATTCCATTATTATGCTCCTTATCCAGGCCATCCATCATCATCAAATTTTGTAAAATTTTATGATGATCCAAAAACACTGTTTTTAAAAGATGTCAAATCTGAAAATGTTTATAAATAATAAAAACACTACTACATCATAAAATCAATATGGCTGAAAAATTAAGTTTTAAAGAAAAAGTTGGTTATGGTTTTGG
>JACMNZ010000194.1 GCA_014378285.1 Pseudopedobacter sp. | reverse complement strand
AAGAACTATTAAAAGTTACGCCATCAATAACTCTACCAGTTCCTTTTAAAGTACTTAGATATTCAAATGCATCAAAAATAGCTAAGCCTTTAGCCGTTGCTAAAGTTTTGATACTATTGTTATAGCTTGTAACAAAATCTTTAACTATTATAACTTCATCCTTATCTAACACGTATTTACTTTCAATAGGGTTTAAGGGTGTTAAACCATAAAAAGTAGCTCCACCTATTAAGCTTGTTGGAAAAGGTAAAATTATTAGATCATCGTTTGTAGCAGCTCTTGGACCAGCGGTAGTAGCAATAAATAATGCTTGTACTTGTGGGCTTTGAGCTTTCACCGCAGCTAAAACAGCGGCAACTGTAACGGTATTAAAATAAGGTATAGAAGAAACATCTGGTATTGTGGCTACAACTCCTTTTGCGCCGGTTGCAGTTAATTTATCTAAAAGCTCACTGTATAATGCATTAAAATCTGCTTTAGGAGTTAATGCATCACCTGCCCCACCACTTGTAGCATAACTTAAAACATCATTATTACCCATCCAATTAGAAAAGAAAGTGAAGGGTTTAGCAGTTACAAAATCTAAATAAGTGGTATTGATTGTACCCGCATTTCCAGGTAATAATCTTTCAAAATATCCATTAAAATTACCATAAGGAGCAAATTTCATGTCTCTTAATTTAATACCAGGTACGCCATAATTGTTTACATCACCAACAAATTTAGTATAAAGTGTTACTGGTATGCCAGAAATTGTGATTTGTGCTCTAACGCCTAATTCTGAAGACACAGGAATTAAATTAGGTGATCCAGAAGTCGATAAACCACCATATCTTAAATAGCCCGACCCATTTTTTTGAGCGACACTAAATAAAGGTTGAGGGAATTCGCCGCCACCAGCTAATTTCATTTGCTGAGCCATTATAGAAGGATAAGAATTTAACTGTCCGGCTAAATATAAGCCACCATCTGCATAGCCTGCTGTTAATGAATTCCCTACAGATATAAATCTAGTAAAAATTGCCGTTCCAGGTTGTGGGGCCACCACAACATCGCTATTACTATCTGATTTACAACCAACAGCAAAAGCAAAAACAGCTAAAAAAAAGCATTGAGTAATGTTTTTAGTTTTCATTTTATAATTTTTCTAATAATTTAATAATTGGTTTAAAGCAATTTGAGAATTACTTTAATATTATGCAAGCATAACAAATATATTGGTTCTTTTTTCATATTTCAAACAAAATAATTTTACATACAATATAATAGAGAATTATACAAACAAATAATAATTATGTATTTGAAATTTGAGTTATAAAATGTAATTTTGCAAACTCGATTGAGAATGCCTTAAAAGGCTAAAAAACAAGGGATTTTAAATAAAATACCATTCATATATGCCAAATATTGGAAAAATAGCCCAGATCATTGGTCCGGTTATCGATGTAAGTTTTGCAGCAGAAAACGCAAAATTACCTAAGATTTTCGACGCTTTAGTGATCACTAAAGAAAACGGTCAAAAAATTGTTTTAGAAGTACAACAACATTTAGGTGAAGACCGCGTAAGAGCTGTCTCTATGGACTCTACCGACGGTTTAGTGAGAGGAATGGACGTTGTTGATAGTGGTGCTCCTATTATGATGCCTATTGGCGATGCCATTAAAGGTCGCGTGTTTAATGTGGTTGGTGATGCTATTGATGGTCTTGAAAACGTAGATAAAACAAATGGAAAATCTATCCATAATCAACCTCCACGTTTCGAAGATTTATCAACAGAAAACGAAATTTTATTTACAGGGATTAAGGTAATCGATTTATTAGAGCCTTATGCCAAAGGTGGTAAAATTGGATTATTTGGTGGTGCTGGTGTGGGTAAAACAGTATTAATCCAAGAATTGATCAACAATATTGCAAAAGCTTATGATGGTTTATCGGTATTTGCTGGTGTAGGTGAGCGTACTCGTGAAGGTAATGATCTTTTACGTGAGATGATTGAAGCAGACATTATTAAATACGGAGAAGATTTTAAACATTCTATGGAAGAAGGTGGTTGGGATTTATCTAAAATAGATAAAGAAGCTTTAAAAGATTCTAAAGCTACCTTCGTTTTTGGACAAATGAACGAGCCTCCTGGTGCTAGAGCCCGTGTTGCTTTATCTGGTTTAACCATTGCAGAATATTATAGAGATGGCGAAGCAGATGGACAGGGAAAAGATATTCTTTTCTTTATTGATAATATCTTCCGTTTTACACAAGCAGGTTCAGAAGTATCGGCTTTATTAGGGCGTATGCCTTCTGCCGTAGGTTACCAACCAACTTTGGCAACAGAGATGGGAACCATGCAAGAACGTATCACATCTACAAAAAGAGGTTCAATTACATCTGTACAAGCAGTATATGTACCTGCAGATGATTTAACTGACCCCGCACCGGCAACAACTTTTGCCCATTTAGATGCAACAACAGTACTTTCTCGTAAAATTGCAGAATTAGGTATTTATCCTGCTGTGGATCCTTTAGATTCTACATCAAGAATCTTAAGTCCTGTAGTTGTAGGTGATGAGCATTATGATTGCGCACAAAACGTTAAAGAAATTTTACAACGCTATAAAGAACTACAAGATATCATTGCTATTTTAGGTATGGACGAATTATCTGAAGAAGATAAATTAACTGTTTCTAGAGCAAGAAGAGTACAACGTTTTCTTTCTCAACCTTTCCACGTAGCAGAACAATTTACAGGTTTAAAAGGTGTATTAGTTGATATTAAAGATACGATCAAAGGCTTTAACATGATTATGGCTGGAGAAGTTGACGAATATCCTGAAGGAGCATTTAACTTAGTGGGTAATATTGAAGAAGCAATAGAAAAAGGTAAAAAAATATTAGCTGAGGCAAACGCTTAGAAAGTTGAAAGTAGTAGGTTTAAAGTTATAAGTTAAAACCTTAAACCTACCACTTAATACTTACAACTTATAACTCGATAATGAATTTAGAAATATTAACACCAGACAAAAAAGTTTTTGAAGGAGAAGTAACATCTGTTACTGTACCAGGTGCGCAGGGTTCTTTTGAAATTTTGAATAACCATGCTCCTATTATCTCTATTTTAGATGATGGTAAAGTAATTGTGAGAAGTGCAGGAAAAGAACAAAAATTCTATACTAAAGGTGGAGTTGTAGAAGTGATAAATAATAAAGTTATTGTTTTGGCCGAAGGCGTTATAGAGAAATAATTTACATCATATTGAAGATTTGAAACCAGCCCAAAAAGCTGGTTTTTTTATGACCTTATTTTTCAAAAAATTTAAACTCTACACAAAGTTTAAGCAGAAAATTAACGATTACTATGTAAGCATAATAAACTATACCGAAAACCATTTCGTTGTTTAGTTCAAATAATTGGAAATATAAGCGCAAACAAAGAAAATTTTAAGAAATTATATTTTGTCATTTCTTAATTAATAGAATTATATTTTTTTTAAGATTTATTTTATAAAGTATAGGATGGTAAAATTACATCCGCTATCTTGAGAATATCAAAATATAAAAAACCAAAAAATGCAAAACGCCATCATTATTAGAATTATTGATTTGTTACTGATTAGCAAAAAAATGAAGGCGTATATAAAATAAAACATTAAATATTTTCTAAACGCCTTCCCAAAAAGAAGGCGTTTTTTATATAAAAAGTATCCATTTTAAAATGAAAATCTCTAAAAGCAATATCATCTATTTGAACGGTTCGTTTAAAAAAGATACTGAAAACAGAATAGACTTTAAAAGCCAAACTACACAATATGGTTATGGTGCTTTTGAAGGATTAAGATCCTACACTACCGGCAATGGTACAAAGATTTTTAAAGCCAAAGAACATTTTGAAAGATTAAAAAAATCGTGTGAAAAAATAAATCTTGATTTTAACTGGAACATACCCACGTTAATTAAAGATGCTTACCAACTATTAGAGGAAAATATTTTAAAAAACGCTTACATAAGACCTCTTGTTTTTGCTGATGAAGGTATGGACATGGTAAACGATGGTAAATCTCATCTTATGATGATAGCTTGGGAATGGAATAGCTTTTATGGTGATGATTTGCTAAACACTTGCATCTCCTCTTTTGAAAAAACTAATCCTAACTCTGCTCCAATTGATGTTAAAATAACAGGAAATTATTTAAACTCTGTTTTAGCAATCAACGAAGCCAAGAAAAAAGGATTTGATGAAGCTATTTTATTGGATATGAACGGTTTCGTTACAGAATCAACCTCTGCAAACGTTTTTATAGAAAAAGGAGGGAAGCTCTACACGCCACAAAAAGGAAATATTATGGCGGGGATTACTAGAAAATCTGTTATGCAAATTGCAGATCAACTAGATATTGAAGTAATTGAGAAAAATATATCATTAGAAGAATTTAAATCTGCTGATGCAGCATTTCTTTGTGGAACTGCGGTAGAAATAATAGGTATCAAATCAATAGATATAACTGCATTTCCTCTTTCTTTTAATGATAGCATCGGCGCAAGCATACAAAGGGTTTACAAAAGTTTAGTATTAGATAAATTAAGTTTTGAAGTGATTATATAATGGAATTAAATAAATACAGTAAAACTATTACACAAGACCCTACTCAACCGGCTTCACAAGCTATGCTGTATGGTATCGGTTTAACAAAACAAGATTTAGCTAAAGCACAAGTGGGTATTGCGAGTATGGGTTATGATGGAAATACCTGTAACATGCACTTAAATGATTTGGCTGCAATTGTAAAAAAAGGAGTTTGGCAAAATGATTTAGTGGGATTAATGTTCCATACCATTGGGATATCTGATGGAATTACAAATGGGACCGATGGAATGCGTTTCTCTTTGGTATCACGTGATTTAATTGCCGATTCTATAGAAACAGTTTGCGGTGGGCATTATTATGATGGAGTAATTGCGTTACCAGGTTGTGATAAAAATATGCCAGGTGCCATTATGGCTATGGGCAGATTGAATCGCCCTGCAATTATGATTTACGGAGGGAGTATCCATTCTGGACATTGGAAAGGCGAAACATTAAATATAGTTTCTGCTTTTGAAGCATTAGGTCAAAAATTAGCTGGAAATATTTCTGATGAAGATTATGAAGGGATCATTCAAAATTCTTGCCCTGGTGCCGGTGCTTGTGGAGGAATGTACACTGCAAATACAATGGCTTCTGCAATTGAGGCTTTGGGAATGAGTTTGCCTTACAGTTCATCTTACCCTGCTTTAAGTGAGGAGAAGAAAAATGAATGTTTGGAAGCAGGAAAGTATATCAGAATTTTATTAGAAGAAGATATTAAACCAAGTGATATCATGACCGCAAAAGCATTTCATAATGCAATGGTGATGGTGATGATTTTAGGTGGATCTACCAATGCAGTTTTGCATTTAATTGCAATGGCAAAATCGGTAGGCATTACTTTAACACTGCAAGATTTTCAAAAAATTAGTGATAACACCCCTGTAATTGCCGACTTAAAACCAAGTGGTACTTACATGATGGAGGATGTACACCACATGGGTGGAATTCCGGCGATAATGAAATATTTACTAAAAAAAGGTTTGCTACATGGCGAATGTTTAACTGTTACAGGTAAAACGTTAGCAGAAAATGTTAGAAAAGCGATTGATTTAGATTTTGATACTCAAAAAATTATATACCCTTTAGAAAATCCGATAAAAGCAACTGGGCATTTACAAATGTTGTATGGCAATATTGCAACTATGGGTGCTGTCGCTAAAATTAGTGGTAAGGAAGGAGAATCTTTTACAGGTCCAGCCCGAGTTTTTGATGGTGAGTTTGAGTTGATTCACGGTATTTCTTCTGGGAAAGTGAAAGCGGGAGATGTAGTAGTGATAAAAAATGCTGGACCAAAAGGTGCGCCGGGAATGCCAGAAATGTTAAAACCGACTTCGGCGATTTATGGTGCAGGCTTAGGTGCTTCTGTAGCTTTGATTACAGATGGTAGATTTTCTGGTGGAACGCATGGATTTGTGGTAGGACACATTACTCCGGAAGCTGTAGAAGGCGGTAATATTGGTATTATCCAAGATAACGATATCATTGAAATTAGTGCAACTACAAACACCATTAATTTAATGGTTAGCGAGGAAGAAATTGAAAAAAGAAGAGCTGCATGGATTAAGCCCGGCCCTAAAGTAAAAAGTGGGGTTTTGTATAAATATTATAAGTTAGTCAAGAATGCAACGGAAGGTTGTGTTACTGATGCTGATTAAAGTTTTACGTTAACGATAGCAGCGGCATCTTTTTTAGCAAAAAGCGTGTTTAAACGCCCAAAAAAATGAATAAATAATAGAAAGTGATGAATACACTTGAAATAAACGATAAAAAAGAAAATGAATCGGTTGTGGTTGCTACCGAGGAATTATCAGGTTCTCAAATTTTACTTAAGGGCTTGATTGAGGAAGGTGTAGATACTATTTTCGGTTATCCTGGCGGTGCAATTATGCCAATTTATGATGCCCTTTATGATTTTAAAGAAGAACTGAATCATATTTTGGTACGTCATGAGCAGGGTGCAACACATGCGGCTCAAGGTTACGCTCGTTCATCAGGAAGAGTGGGTGTTGTATTTGCAACTAGCGGACCTGGAGCTACCAATTTAATTACCGGAATTGCAGATGCACAAATTGACAGCACACCAATGGTTTGTATCACTGGGCAAGTTTTTGCGCATTTGTTAGGGACGGATGCTTTCCAAGAAACTGATGTTATCAACATCACCACACCAATTACAAAGTGGAATTACCAGGTAACGGATGCTTCTGAACTTCCTGAGGTTTTGGCTAAGGCATTTTATATCGCTAAATCTGGTCGTCCAGGTCCGGTTTTGATTGATATTACAAAGAATGCTCAAATCCAGAAGGTAGAAGTTGGGCCTTATCAGAAATGTGATCACATTAGAAGTTACCGCCCGAAACCGATTGTTCGTCAGGATTATGTTGAAAAGGCTGCTGCTTTAATTAACAACGCTAAAAAACCTTTCGTTTTATTTGGACAAGGTATTTTATTAGGTAATGCCGAAAAAGAGTTTCAAGCTTTTGTAGAAAAGTCAGGAATACCCGCGGCATGGACTATTTTGGGAGCTGGTGCTATTGCTACAGACCATCCATTAAATGTGGGGATGTTAGGGATGCATGGGAATTACGGCCCAAATGTTTTAACCAACGAGTGTGATGTTTTGATTGCTATCGGAATGCGATTTGATGACCGGGTGACTGGTCGTTTAGATAAATATGCAAAGCAGGCAAAAGTTATCCATCTGGATATTGACCCTGCCGAAATTGATAAAAACGTAAAGGCAACTGTCCCAGTTTGGGGAGATTGCAAAGAAACTTTGCCGCTTTTGACTGCTTTAGTAGATGAAAAATCTCATGACAAGTGGTTAGCTAAATTTAGAGAATATACACAAGCGGAAATTGACCAAGTAATTGATGCCGAATGTAATCCTAAAGAGGGTGAGCTAACGATGGGCGAGGTGATTAATCAATTAAATGTTTTGACCAAAGGCGAAGCTATTATTGTTACAGATGTTGGCCAGCACCAAATGGTAGCTTGCAGGTATGCAAAATTGAATAATACCAGAAGTAACATTACAAGTGGCGGTTTAGGAACTATGGGTTTTGCTTTACCCGCAGCAATCGGAGCTAAATTTGGCGCACAAGATAAAACGGTTGTTGCTATCATTGGTGATGGCGGTTTCCAAATGACCATCCAAGAATTAGGTACCATTATGCAAAGTGGTATTGATGTAAAAATAATTATATTAAATAATCAATTTCTAGGAATGGTTCGTCAATGGCAAGAGCTGTTTAACGATAAAAGATATTCTTTTGTAGATATTACCAGCCCAGATTTTGTTGCAGTTGCAAAAGGTTATTATATCGATGGACAAAAAGTAACGGAAAGAGAAAAATTGGTTACTGCTTTAAAAACCATGTTAGACCACAAAGGATCTTACCTTTTAGAAGTGATGGTTACCAAAGAAAACAACGTTTTCCCGATGGTACCTCAGGGTTGTAGCGTTTCAGAAATCAGATTAAAATAACCACCCCAAAATCCCCCTAAGGGAACTTAATATTGATTTAAAATGGAATCAAACATAGAAAAGAAGGAATTTAACATCACAGTTTATACCGAAAACCAAATTGGTTTATTAAACAGAATCGCCATTATATTTAGTAGGAGGAAGCTAAATGTAGAAAGTTTGAATACCTCCCCTTCTGAAGTGGAGAGTATTCATAGATTCAACATCGTAATAAACGAAACAGAAGATGTGGTTAGAAAAGTTGCCCGTCAGTTAGAAAAACAGGTGGAGGTTTTGAAAGTATATTTTAATACCAACGAAGATGTGATTTGGCAAGAATTGGCACTATATAAAGTACCAACAGATATAATTGCCGAACATGTAAGTGTGGAACGTTTACTGCGTGAATATGGCGCAAGGGCTGTAGTTATCCGTAAAGATTATACCGTTTTTGAAACTACCGGACACCGTGAAGAAACAGATGCTTTGGTTGCAGTTTTACAAAAATACGGATTGATAGAATTTGTAAGAAGTGCAAGAGTAGCTATTATTAAGCATAGCGATGGTTTCCATGCGAAATTACGTGAATTTGAAAGATTAGAACCTGGAGAAGATGTTATAGAAAACGAATATTTAAACAAAGGACAAAAAGTATTTACAATGTGATTTTGAAGTCGGAAGTTTACAGACCGAAGTCCGCAGATTGATAGAAAGTAGGAAGTTTAGAGACCACAGTCCGCAGATACGAATCGATAAAAACAATTAAAACAAAAAATTAATACCAAATAATATATTCCGAGTCAAACAGCGGACGACCGACTTTAGACTACAGACTAGACAAAAAAATTAACTTAAATATATCCGAATCAAACAGCGGACTACCGACTGCCGACTTTGGACTTAAAAACAAAAAAATGTCAAACTATTT
>JACMNZ010000193.1 GCA_014378285.1 Pseudopedobacter sp. | reverse complement strand
TTCCTTTGTAATAATCATTTTAGGTCTCTAATCTTCTATAATTCCCTTTTATCTTCTAAAAGCTATTCACTTCCCTTACCACAATTGTTCTGTCATCACCGGCAGAAACCAAATAATTATGATAAGTACTCCAAAGTAATTTGTTTACGGAGTAGGTATGTGCATTTAAATTTTCATTAGTAATGCGTTTTATTAATTGATAGGTTGTCGCATCCCAAATTTTTATGGTTTTATCCCGACTAGCGGTAGCAAATAAGGTTTTATCAGGATTAAACACGATATCGTAAATAGCCCAATTATGTGCAGGAATTGACTTTACCAATTCATAATTCTCTACTAGCCAAATATTCAAATGAGCATCCCTCCCTCCTGTTAAAAGAAATTTACCATCAGGGCTGTAGCACACAACATTTGCAGCCAGTTGATGTGCAATAAAATCTTTTTTATAATCCAAGGTCTCCAAATCAAACACAAGGATATTGCAATCACCTAATGCAACAGCTATTTCAGAAGTATTGTAGTTAAAATCAATGCTGCGTACTTTCTCCTGTGATAGTTTTTTTATTTTAATTAGTGATAACGTGTCAAGATCGCAAACTGCAAAATTACCATCGCCACCAGCTGTATAAAAGCAATTTGTTTTTAATGAATATTTTATATTAAAAACCGGTGCCGTATGATGTTGCAGAATTTTCAGTTCTTCCTTTTTCTCTAAATCAATGATATGAATACTTCCTGTTGTTGTGCCGGCAAGCAATAGTTTTTTTTCAGGGATATGACAAATTGTATAAATAGGCGCAGGAAAAGATGCTACAAATTTTTCGGGTTGTAAGGTTTCTAAATTCCATAGTGCAATTACCTTATCACCGCCCCCAGTAAAAACAGTATGTTCAGATATGCCTTTATCCATGGCGTATACACAGCCGCTGTGCCCGGTAAGTGTTGCGATATGTTTTACGTCAATATTTATTTCCTTTATTGTTTCCATTTCACAAAAACCCTAACTCCAGTTGTGCCTCTTCGCTCATCATCTCTCTTTCCCAAGTTGGTTCAAAAGTCATGGTTATTTTTGCTGATTTAATTCCTTCTATTTCACGCAATTTTTGTTCTGTTTCAGGTGGTAATGTTTCCGCTACCGGACATGATGGTGAAGTTAAAGTCATTTGCACCTCAAGGTTGTTCTCTTTATCAATAATGAGTTCGTAAATTAAGCCCAACTCCCAAATATCGACAGGTATTTCTGGGTCGTAACAGGTTTTAAGTGTATCAATCACCTTTTGAGTAAGCTCGGTATTTTGTGAGATTATTATTGCTGCCATTTTTTTTATTTTAATGTTTTAAGAGTTGGCAGGTTTTAAGGTTAGTTGCAAAACCTTCCAACTTTATAATTGCTTTGTTTAACTTTCTAACTGTTTGTACGCAAGAGCATCCAATTTCATTTGTTTAACCATACTTACTAAGCCATTGCTACGGGTTGGCGATAAGTGCTCTATCAATCCTATTTTATTGATAAATTCAAATTGTGCATTTATAATTTCATCAGCGGTATGGCCTGATATTACTCTTATCATTAAAGCTACAATCCCTTTCGTAATAATGGCGTCACTGTCTGCTGTAAAAACGATTTTTTTTTCTTTCAATTCAGAATGTAACCAAACTTTACTTTGACAGCCCTTTATCAGTCTGTCATCGGTTTTGTATTGCTTGTCAATCAATGGTAAATGCTTCCCCAAATCAATCAAATGCTCATACTTACTTTCCCAGTCGTCGCCGAATAACTCAAACTCTTCTGCTATTTCGTTTTCTATTTCTGCTATCGTCATCTTTATTTATTGAAAGATTTTAAAGTTAAGAGGTTAGAAAGTTTACTTAAAAACCAAAATCTCAACCTTCCAACTAATTCTATTTTAACATTTTAATTGCTTTCTGTATCCCATTTGCCAGCAAATCAATTTCTTCTTTGGTGTTGTAAAATACTAATGATGCTCGGATGGTTCCTGGTATGCCAAAATGTTGCATCAAGGGTTGTGTACAATGGTGTCCGGTGCGTACTGCAATACCTTGTTTGTCTAATATAGTTCCAATATCCAACGGATGAATGTCTTCAATTACAAAAGAAATAACACTGGCTTTTTCTTTTGCGGTGCCTATAATTCTTAACCCTTCAATAGCCGACAGTTTTGCGGTGGCATATTCTAACAGTTCGCATTCATAAGCGCCAATGTTTTCTAGGCCAATTTCATTCACATAATCAATAGCTGCTGCCAGTCCTATCCCACCTTCAATATTTGGAGTTCCTGCTTCAAATTTTAAAGGCAAATCAGCATACTCCGTTTTTTCAAACGTAACCGTTTTTATGGTGCCTCCTCCCACTTTATATGGAGGCATTTCGTTCAACCACTTTTCTTTTCCATAAAGTATTCCAACACCCGTTGGCCCAAATATTTTGTGGGCGCCAAAGCAATAAAAATCTGCATCTAATGCTTGTAAATCAACTTTTATATGAGGCAAAGCCTGAGCACCATCAATTAATACAGGAATGTTCTTTTTATGCGCCAACTCAATAATTTCCTTTACAGGATTAATGGTTCCTAGCGTATTTGAAATATGTGTAACAGCTACAATTTTTGTTTTGTTGCTCAGTAGTTTTGTATATTCATCCATCAGTAATTCACCTTTTTCATTTATCGGAATTACTTTTAATATAGCGCCTTTTTCCTCGCAAAGTATCTGCCAGGGAAGTATATTGCTATGATGCTCCATCTCGCTAATGATGATTTCATCACCTGTTTTTATGTATTTTTTCCCAAAAGAATTTGCTAAAAGGTTAAGACTTTCAGTTGTGCCACTAGTGAAAATAATTTCTTGCGGAAAGGCTGCATTCAAATGTTTTTGAACAGTAATGCGGGCATTCTCGTAAGCAACTGTTGTCTCTATACTTAATTGATGTACCCCCCTATGTATGTTGGCATTTTGTTTTTGATAATAATTGCTAATGGCATCAATTACCTGTTTAGGCTTTTGTGCGGTTGCCCCATTATCCAGATACACCAGGGGCTTGCCATTTACCTTTTGGGAAAGTATAGGGAAATCCTGACGGATTTTTTGGATATTAAGAGTGCTATTTTTTATGATTGTTTCCATTTTAATTGTATTTTCAGATTACAGATTAACAAATTTCAGATTACAAATTAGTGATAGTTTAAAGTCTTCCAATTTGTAATGTATCAATCTGTAATTTAATGTAATTCAAATTTTTTTAAAATTTTTCCTTCAATGTATTCACGCAAGGGCTCAATTGTTATCGTATCTACAACTTCGGAAGCAAATGCGTTCATCAATAATTTTTTTGCGCTATCTGTGCCCAAACCGCGGGAAAGGAGGTAAAATATTTTTTCTTCGTCCAACTTACCTGTTGAGGTACCATGGGAGCATTTTACATCATCCGCATAAATTTCTAATTGCGGTTTTGTATTGATTGTTCCATCTTCACTCAATAAAATATTTTTATTTGATTGAAACGCATTTGTTTTTTGCGCATCTTTTCGTACAAAAACTTTTCCATTAAAAGTAGCTGTTGACTTCCCATCAATAATACCTTTGTAAAGCTCGTTACTATTGCAATTTGGCTTGCGGTGATCTACCACCGTGTGATTGTCAACCACTTGATTTCCGGCAGTTAAATACAATCCGTTCAGATGCGATCCAATGTGTTCGCCATCCAAAACTAAAGTTAAATTATTTCGCACTAACGAACCACTCAACGTAAATGTATGGATAGAAAATATGCTTTGTTTCTTTTGAATTATCTGTGTGGTATTTACTAAATTACCTAGCTCTTTTTCATCCTGAATTTTATAGTAATCAACAATAGCGTTTTCATTGATCACAATTTCTGTTAATGCATTGCTGAATGTTATTGCGTTAGAATCTAATGTTTCAAATGATTCAATAATTTTTGCTTGTGCATTTTCATCAACCACGATTAAATTGCGTTGTTGAATCATTATGTTTTCGAATGTTGTTGAAATATCAATAATATGAATCGGTTTTTCAATTATCGCATTTTTTGCAACATATATAAACACACCATCTTTAGCCATTGCGGTATTTAATGCAATAAATGGATCTGCATTTATATCAGCATATTGTGCATAATATTTTTCAAAAATAGTTGAATTGTTTTTTGCTGCATCTGCTAAACTGCAAATGGTTAAACCATTTGGAAGGTTGTTTAAGTTTGATAATCCTTCCATAAAAATACCGTTCTCAATAATTGCAACATAAGCACCTTTTAAAAATTTAAGATGTTCAATCTGCTCATTGCTGCAGTTTTTATTTGCTGTAAAGTAAAATTCTTCTTTCAGCATTAAATCTACAGGTGTATATTTATATTCTTCGTTTTTACGTGTAGGAATACCTTGTTTACAAAAGCTTTCAATTGCCTGATCACGAAGCCGTGTATTGCCGAATAAGATTTTTTTTGACTCCTCAAATTCAGAAATCAATTTCTCTTTTATCGTACTTGTTCTAATCGCTGTTTCCATTTTAATTTAAATTAATTTACAGATTTGCAAATTTTTTGTTCAGTCTATAATCTATAAATCCTTTAATCTGTCATCTTACAATTTACCAATCTGTAATCCTCTAATCTGCAAATCTGTAATCTATCAACCCTCAAACCTTTATTCTACTTCTTCTTTGATAAAATCATATCCTTTTTCTTCCAACTCTAAAGCCAGTTCTTTTGTCCCTGATTTTACAATTTTCCCGTTGTATAATACGTGAACAAAATCAGGTATAATATAATCCAACAAGCGTTGATAGTGTGTGATAATAATGGTTGCGTTATCTTTCGATTTTAATTTATTTACTCCGTTGGCAACAATGCGTAAGGCATCAATATCAAGCCCGCTATCCGTTTCATCCAGTATGGCAAGTTTCGGCTCTAGCATTGCCATTTGAAATATTTCATTACGTTTTTTTTCACCACCGCTGAAACCTTCATTTACCGAACGATTGGCGAGTTTACCATCTAATTCAACTAATTTTTGCTTTTCCTTTAGCATCATTAAAAAATCTTTTGCTTCCATTGGTTCCAAACCTTTGTAAACACGAATTTCGTTGATAGCGGTTTTTAAAAAATTAATATTGCTAACTCCAGGAATTTCAATCGGATACTGAAACGCAAGAAACACCCCTTCTCTGGCTCTGTTTTCAGGGGATAGTTCCAATAAATTTTTACCATTATAGTTTACTTCACCTTCTGTAACCTCATATTCTGGCCGACCCGCAAGCACCGCTGCTAAGGTGCTTTTACCCGAACCATTAGGCCCCATAATGGCGTGTACTTCTCCCGCTTTTATTTCTAAATTAATTCCTTTCAGAATTTGTTTTCCGTCAATTGACGCATGTAGATTTTTTATTGTTATCATTATATTTACTGATTTTCGTATTACAGATTACAAATTAGCTTTAGTTTAAAATCTATTAATTTCTAATTTGTTGATTTGCAATTATTTTTTCGATTTGTATTGCTTTAAATATTTTATAAATCCCCCTAAATGCTTTATCGTTGATAATGCTTTTTCGTTTATTAATAAATACTCTTCTTCATTTAAATAATTTAACATTCTTGCTATTCTTAATTGTGTTCTTAATTCTACGCATGAACCTTTTGCTATCGCTAAAAAGTAAAGAAATTGTTTTTTGCTGTCTCTCTAAAAACCTTTAGATATATTAGATGGTACAGAAACAGATGCCCTTTTTATTTGATCTTTTAATTCAAAATCTTCAGAAAACAACTCAGTATTTGTCAACTTATAAATTTCAGCACACAAATTTATACTTGCCTTCCAAACCTCTAATTCCTCAAATTTTTCAATCGTTGCCATTTTAATTTAATTTGTTTTAATTACAAATTTTCAGATTGCAAATTTTATGTTCATTCTGTAATCTATTAATCTGCCAATTTGTAATCTTCTAATTTTACCCTACCGAGCCTTCCAAAGAAATCGCCAGCAACTTTTGCGCTTCCACAGCAAACTCCATTGGTAGCTGATTTAATACCTCTTTGCAATAGCCGTTTACAATTAAACCAATAGCTTTTTCATTATCAATACCCCTTTGTTTACAATAAAACAGCTGGTCTTCACCAATTTTTGAAGTTGTTGCTTCATGCTCTACTATGGCGGAGTTATTTTTTATTTCGATGTATGGAAACGTATGTGCTCCGCATTGGTCACTCATCAATAAACTATCGCATTGTGAAAAATTACGGGCATTATCTGCTCCTTTTGCAATTTTTACCAATCCTCTATAACTGTTGTTGCTAAAGCCTGCCGAAATACCTTTTGATATAATCGTACTTTTTGTGTTTTTTCCGATATGGATCATTTTTGTTCCTGTATCGGCTTGTTGATAGTTATTTGTAAGTGCTACAGAATAAAATTCACCAACCGAATGATCTCCTTTTAAAATGACCGATGGGTATTTCCACGTGATTGCAGAACCTGTTTCTACTTGTGTCCAAGAGATTTTAGCATTTTTTTCCAAACAAATACCACGTTTAGTAACAAAGTTGAAAATACCTCCTTTGCCCTCTTTATCACCTGGATACCAGTTTTGAACGGTGCTGTATTTTATTTGCGCATTTTTATGGGCTACAAGTTCTACCACTGCTGCGTGTAATTGATTTTCATCACGCATTGGTGCAGTGCAGCCTTCTAGGTAACTCACGTAAGAATCTTCATCGGCAATAATTAAGGTACGTTCAAACTGACCTGTACCAGCAGAATTTATTCTGAAATACGTTGAGAGTTCCATCGGACAACGAACGCCTTTTGGTATATAGCAAAACGAGCCATCTGTAAAAACAGCAGAATTTAGTGCCGCGTAAAAATTATCCGTATAAGGAACCACAGAGCTCATGTATTTTTTCACCAATTCCGGATGCTCTTGTATTGCTTCACCAAACGAGCAAAAAATGATACCTTTTTCTGCTAATGTTTCTTTAAAAGTTGTTTTTACCGAAACGCTATCCATAATAATATCTACAGCTATCCTACTTTCTACGCCTGTAAGTCGTTCTTGTTCTAAAATAGAAAGGCCAAGCTTTTGGAATGTTTTTAATAATTCGGGATCTACTTCATCTAAACTATTCAATGCCACTTTTGGCTTTGGGGCCGAGTAATAAATGATATCCTGAAAGTTTGGTTTTTGGTAAGAAACGTGAGCCCAGTTTGGTTCGTCCATTGTTAACCAATAACGAAGTGCTTTTAAACGGTAATTTAACATCCATTCGGGTTCGTTTTTCTTTGCAGAAATAAAACGAATGATATCTTCATTCAAACCTTTTGGTGCGTTGTCGGCTTCAATATCCGTCACAAAACCATATTTATATTCAGTACTGATTTTTTCTTCTAAAATCTCGTTCATGATACTTAAGTGTTAATATTGTTATTGTTGTTCGAAGGTTGAAAGTTTGGAAAATTGTAATGTTTTTCAAACTTTCAACCTATTAACTAATTTTACTCTCTAAACCTTAATAGTCACCTTAATTAAATTATTAAATGTAAAGTGTCTTTTTTTGTAGTTAGCTCTTCATCGCTTTCACGCCAGTTTTCATCATCTACACAACAGTCTACAGGGCAAACGGCAGCACATTGCGGCTCATCATGAAAACCAACGCACTCTGTACATTTATCGGCCACTATATAATAAACTTCGTCTGATATAGCTGATTGTGACGCATCCGCATCAGCAGTCAACCCGCTTTTTGAAGTGAACATTCCTTTTACAGATGTTCCATCAGAAAAACGCCATTCAGCTCCTGCATCATAAATGGCATTATTGGGGCATTCCGGTTCGCAGGCTCCACAATTAATGCACTCCTCTGTAATTTTGATAGCCATTTTTTTATTATTTATATTCTTTTTATGTTGGAAAGTTGGAATGTTGCAAAGATTGAGCGTTGAATGCAGGACTGTTTTGTAAGATATACTTAAACTTTACACCCTTATACTTTAAACTTTGAAACCTTAAATCTTAACCTTTAAACTTAAAAATATTTTACACGGCAAATGATTCTCCACAGCCACAAGTTCTGCTTGCGTTTGGGTTGACAAATACAAAGCCCTTCCCATTAATACCTCCAGAGTAATCCAGCTCTGTGCCGATTAGATACAAAAAGCTTTTTTTGTCAACGGCAATCTTTATTCCTTTGTCTTCAAAAATCTGGTCGCTTTCTGTAATAACGTTATCTAAAGCAAGTTTGTAGGTAAGGCCAGAACATCCACCACCATCAACACCCACGCGAATAAATGTTCCTTCAGGACTATTTTCCTCTTTTATTAAACTTAACGCATGTTGCTTTGCATTTTCTGAAACTGTTATCATTTTGTTTTTATTTAGTTATAATGATTAGTTTTTATTTTCTATGTTAGTTGGTATTCTTTCAAATAAACTTTGAATGGTACATGCAGCCTCCTTTTCACTATTTGATAAATCTGCCAGTGTTATCTTATCCAGCAACTTGTCAATAGTAGATTGCACCATTGTCCAAAGGGAACGAATAGAACAATCAACAGAATTAGTACACAGTTTTATAACTCCTACATGATTAGCACAAAATTCTTCATCAAATAAACGCCCACCTAAAGCTTTTAAAACATCGTTTACGGTTATATTTACAGCCGGTCTGGCTAATATATATCCCCCAACATGTCCTTTAGTGCTATTAATCAAAGCCTCCATTCGAAGTATTCGGGTTAATTTGGCAACATGAGGTTGCGATAATCCTTCCGCCTCGCTTAACTGCGGAATGCTTAAACCAATCTTATCTTTACACTTTGCAATCCTCACCAATATTCTTAAACCATATTCGTCCTGTGCTGTTATTTTCATGATTTTTTGATCAATTTGATAGCGATTAATTTAAAATGTTATGACAAATATACATCTTTATTTTATTTTATACTAAAAAGTATATAATAATTTATACAAAAAAGTATAAATAAGTTTATATTAAAAGTATTCCTTTCCAAAACAATCCTTTAAGCGAAAATAGTTCCATTATCAGTTTATTATTTTGATGTTAATTTTATCGTTTTTATTGAAAGGTGAACAAGAAAAAGCAAACGAAATAGTATAAAATTTAAAGATTTTACTCAAGCCACCAGTTTAAGTGGAGTAAAAAGTTTGATAGAACACCGTTATTCTGTTGAAGGTCCAGAACATATCGATGATTAGGAGAGTGTTTTGTAGAAAATTAGATATTCAAAAATTAAATGTTCAGGTTTATTAAACCTAAGGTATAAATGATGAAGTATTTAATAACTTTTTCTTTTATAATTTTTTCCTTTAATAAAGTTGTTTCACAGAATAATTCTCAAGAAATATTCTAGATTGATATTTCAAAGGATAGCCTAAATCAATATTCTAAAGAATGGTTTATACAAAATTTTGGTGATGATCAAAACTCAAGAGATATTATTGAATTCTACTTTTTTAGATACAAGGATTATAAAAATACTCCTTTGATTGCATTGATATTAGGTGTTCCTTCTGCGATAGCATTTGCTTTACTTATCAATAATCCTAATGGTCATATTTTATTATTAGGTTTTGGTATCCCTTTACTAGGAAGTATCATTATCTCATCTATTGTATCAACTATTTATACCACCATTTCTCTGCATAAATATGATAGTAAACAACATCTTTTGAAAATACTACAAGACTATCACAAAACACGTGTTTTCACAAAGAGTATAAAAAGAAATCCTGTTTTTTACAAAACATTAAAAGTAATTAGAAAGGATAGGCAATAAATAAAAACAAAATATAATTTGGAATTCTTATAAATTCCACCTTATCTTCGTAACATCATTTGGTTGAGATACCAAAAATCAATTCCTCTTCAAAATAACAGGTCTTGATTTATACAGAAGTGGTAAGAGATTAGGCTCATAGACCCACTGGCAACCCTTAGCATAAAAGAGAAGGTGCCAATTCCTACCCGAAAGGGAGCTATAAATTTTAAAGACATGAAAAAAAACAATTTACAATTCCTTACAACTTTAAAAAAAGTTTTTTTAGTTCAAAATACTGCAAATGCTATTGCAATTTGTATGTGTTATTACAACAACTAATTTCTCAGAATTATCTATATCACTTTTGAAGCGATATAAGTTCCAAATAGCAATTTATAAACTTAAAATATTATACAATGTCAACACAAAATTTAAAATTTGAAACTTTACAATTACATGCTGGTCAGGAACTTGACCCAATAACAGGAAGTAGAGCAGTACCTATTTATCAAACCACATCTTATACTTTCAATAATTCTGATCATGGCGCAAATCTTTTTGCTTTAAAAGAATTTGGAAATATATACACTAGGATTATGAATCCAACATCAGATGTTTTTGAGAAAAGAATTGCAGCCTTAGAAGGTGGAGTTGCGGCTTTGGCGGTAGCATCCGGACAAGCAGCACAATTTATTGCCCTTACTAACATTCTAGAAGCTGGAGATAATTTTGTAACCAGTCGTTTTTTATATGGAGGAACTTACAACCAATTTAAAGTTCAGTTTAAAAGATTAGGTATTGAGGCAAGGTTTGTAGAAACAGAAGAGCCTGAAAGTTTTGAGGCTTTAATTGATGATAAAACAAAAGCTCTTTATCTAGAGACCATCGGTAATCCAGCTTTCAACATTCCAGATTTTGAGAAAATATCTGCGGTAGCCAAAAAACACGATTTACCGTTAATTGTAGATAATACTTTTGGAGCTGGTGGTTATTTATTTCGTCCGTTAGAACATGGCGCAAATATCGTTGTAGAATCAGCCACAAAATGGATTGGCGGACATGGAACAAGTATTGGTGGTGTAATTGTTGATGGTGGAAATTACAATTGGGGTAACGGAAAATTTCCTCAATTTTCTGAGCCATCTGAAGGTTATCATGGAATGGTTTTCTCTGATGTTTTTGGAGTAAGCGGACCTTTTGGGAATATCCAATTTATAATAAGAGCAAGAGTGGAAGGTTTAAGAGATTTTGGCCCTGCAATTTCTCCTTTTAATTCATTTTTATTGATTCAAGGTTTAGAAACACTTTCTTTAAGAGTACAACGACATGTAGAAAATGCTTTAGAATTTGCTAAATGGTTAGAAGCACACCCACAAGTAAAATCTGTAAACTATCCTGGTTTAATTTCTTCTCCTTACCACGAATTAGCCAAGAAATATTTAAAAAGAGGTTTTGGAGGAATGTTATCTTTCGAATTAAAAGGAGATAAAGAGGATACCAAAAAATTTGTGGATAGTTTAAAATTAACCAGTCATGTTGCCAATTTAGGAGATGCAAAAACTTTAATAATTCAACCTTCTGCAACTACGCATCAACAATTAAGTGATGCGGAACAATTAAAAGCTGGCGTAAATCCAACACTTTTGCGTGTTTCTGTGGGTATTGGGCACATTGATGATATTAAAGCTGATTTTGAACAAGCTTTTGCAGTGATAAAATAAATTGAAGAGACATTAAATAAGGCGTTAACGATTGAAGTGGCATCCTTTTTGGCTTTTTCTGCCAAAAAGATACAACGGAAAGCGTGTTTAAAACGCACAAATAATTATATTGATTTCGCCTTATTCTATTAAACGATTAAAACTATTTAATAGAATAAAAAGATTATAACACAAGAATAAATTATAATGAGTAAAAAATTAAATATAGGTCTGTTTGGATTTGGAGTAGTTGGGCGAGGTTTATACGATATTTCTTTAAGCAGAAACCTCAATTTTGAATTCAAGAAGATTGCGATAAAAGATCCGTCTAAAAAAAGGAGTTTACCAGAAAATCTTTTCACTACAGATAGATGGGAAATATTAAAAGACCCAGAAATCAATACTATTATTGAGTTGATTAATGATGCTGATGCGGCTTTCGAGATTGTTTCTTATGCTTTACAGAACGGTAAAAATGTAGTTTCGGCCAATAAAAAAATGATTGCCGAACATCTGGACGAGTTGGTTGCCTTTCAAAAAAAACACGGAACTTCTTTGCTATATGAAGGCGCAGTTTGTGGAAGTATTCCTATCATCAGAAATTTAGAGGAATATTACGATAATGAATTGCTTTATGCCGTTAGTGGGATTTTTAATGGTTCTTCTAACTTTATTCTTTCTAAAGTTTTTAATGAAAATCAGTCTTATACTGATGCTTTAAAAGAAGCACAAGATTTAGGCTTTGCAGAGACTGACCCAACCTTAGATGTTGGTGGTTATGATGCTAAATATAAGGTTGCCATAGCCGCAGCTCACGCATATGGTTTATTTGTGGACCCAAAAAGAATCATGAATATTGGTATCCAAAACTTACAGTTGAGCGATTTGCAATATGCTAGGGAAAAGGGTCAGAAAATTAAATTGGTACCAGTTGCAAAAAAGCAAAACGATAGCGAAGTAAGTATTTATGTTTTGCCAAAATTGGTTAAAAAAGAAGATTTTCTTTTTAATGTAGAAAACGAATATAATGGGGTTAGTGTACAAGCTGCATTTGCCGATCAGCAGTTCTTTTTTGGTAAAGGGGCAGGCGGCCACCCAACAGGTGCAGCTGTTTTTTCTGATGTTTCTGCTTTGCGATATGACTACAGATACGAGTATAAAAAAACCTTGATAGAGAAAAAAGTAGAATTTAATAATGAGGAAATTTTACAGGTTTATTTAAGGTTTAACGAAGAAGGATTTGTGGATAAATTGCCTTTTATAGATATTATTGAAAGCTTCTCATCAAGAGATTACCATTATGTAATTGGTGATATTAAACTTTCTGATATTGCCGCAGCAAAAGATTTAATTTTAAACGATGGTGCTTTTATAGCTGATACAGGTAATTACAAAGCCTAAATATTTTTTTGGGTCGGCGGTAAAATTTGGGTATTAAATAAAAAAATAACTTTTGATAGACTAAACGAACAATTACCTACAAGCATCACAAAAATCATTCAATCACAAAAATCAAAGTTCAGACAATTTTATTCTTTTGTCTGAACTTTGATTTTTGTGATTTTTTTAACTTTGAAAATGATTATAATTTAATTTATACATTCTATAATCTCACTAAAATCATTTATTCATAAAAATCGCAGTTCAAACAAAAAAAACCGGCTCAAAATTAATTGAAACGGTTTTTTTTAATAAATCAGATGCTATTATAGTAGAATCAATATGATGATAATCACCAATAAAGCAGTTACTGAAAGATAGATACCGCTGTTGCTAATAGCATTAGCTTGTTTCTTCATGTCCTTAAGCTCTGATCTAAGCTCTTTCTTTTGATCGCGAGTTAAGCTAGACTTGTCCATGTCTCTAATCTCTTCAACCCTATTGGTCAATTTTAATAATTGAACTTGTTGTTGTTCTGTTAAAGGCTGTTTGCCGTTTTTAACAGTGGCTGATGCTACATTTACACTTCCTGTTAACAATAAGAAAGATAATGCTACGTAAATTAATTTTTTCATTTGAATTGATTTTAATGGATTAGTTATATGCATTAATAGGATAAAAATTAAGCCAAACTTAAAAGAAGCCCTGATTATATTAATTTGAAGAATAAATGAGCCTAAATAAGATATTTGTCTAATTTTAAGGACAATTTAATTGATCATAATTTGTTGATGTGGGTTTTGAAGGACAAAATCGTAAATCAGTTTCTCTATAAATTGGTATGACGGATATGGCTGTAACAAAGATTTTGCTGTCTCTAAATTATCTGGTAATTGATGCTCTGGTAAATAGCCCATTCCATAAAAAATACCTTTTTCCATTAAAATGCAACTTTTTTCTAATCTGTTTCTGCCAATATCAACAACTAAAAAAGAGGGTAAGCCCTGCATTAAATGTGTAATTAGGATATTTACTTTTTGGTTATAATCGCCTACTTTATCTTGCTGGGCACATAAACAGTTTCCTGCCAACAAAGCAATGCAATCTTCAGAAGTTTTTTGAAGATTACACATTTTAGGACAAAGCCCATATTCTTCACACCATTTACGCAATAAGGATTGCGATTCGGCCAAAGAATTAAAAAGATAGGTTGGTTTTAAGTTCTTTATCTTTTTTCCCACACCAAATCTTAAAAATCCTTTTTGGTCTTCATAAATATATAAGCAATGCCTTCTTTCTGGTTTTTTAGCTGCACTGTTATTTGCTGGCCATAAACGTTTAATTTCGATATTCTCTAAAATCATGGCTTGTAACTCGGTACCACAAACCTGATGTGAAATCTTTCTGATCTCCCTTAAAAAATCTTGTTTATTTCTATGCGGACTGTTATTAGAAAAGTGGCTCAAAATCCTTCGATACAGGTTCTTTGCTTTTCCAACATAAATAATTTTATCTTTTTTATCCTTAAAATAATAAACGCCTGGTTGCCTTGGGATGTTCTCAATTTGGCTTCTAGAAATAAACGGAGGCAATGCTTCTTCTTTTGCCTTGGCTTTTAAAGCCTCTTGGATATAACCGTTTTCATCTGCATCAACCATCATTTTAAAAATAGTTGCTGTTGCATAAGCATCGCCTGCAGCTCTATGCCGATTATGAATGTGCACATTTAAACTCCTGCTTAATTTACCCAAACTATAGGATGGTAAACCGGGGAATATCTTACGAGCCAGCCTTACCGTACATAACTTTTTGTTTCCTAAAGTATAACCTTCTTTTTTTAGGTGATGGTTTACAAAAGAGTAATCAAAGTTTACATTATGTGCAACAAATATCTTTTGATCTAGCAGTTCAAAGATCCGGGGAGCAACTTCTTCAAAAGACGGCGCTTTACTTACCATCTCATTAGATATTCCCGTTAAACTTTGTATAAAAATGGGTATTTCTTGAAATGGATTGATCAAGGTTTGATATTCTTCTACCACCTCCTGCCCGTTATGGATAAAAATTGCAATCTCGGTAATACCATGAGCACTGGCATGGCCCCCTGTGGTCTCAATATCTACAATTGCGTACAAATTATCCATTGCCCAAAATTAATATATTTCACTAATATTTTTAGTAATTTGTTTAATAAATCTTTACCTATCATTTTAGATTTGTAACAACGCCAAAAAGCATAAGATGTTTATAAAAATTATTTACCCTTAAGCAGCAGTTTAAAATTTATCTAATTTTTTTATGCATTATTTTTGGTTACAGCATCGCTATATCTTTGATTCAAAATCTCTACTAGCTCTTCAAAAAACAAGCCTCGTTTCGCTCAAAAAAATGCGATAAAAATTTAACAAGATAAATTTAAACAGCTTTAAAAAGAGGATATGAGTTCTAGCAATTCTTATATATGAATTTCGTTTCTATTTTATATCTTCACCCGATTTATTTTTGACGTATGAAATTTAAAGAAATTTTAACACTTGGCTTAGTAGCCAGTACTTTATTTGCTAATGCACAAAGCAAAAAAGCTAAGCAAAAAGCTAAAAACACTATGGAAGAAAGCACACCAGCACCAATGTCGGAACTAGATTCTGCAAGTTATTCTTTTGGATTAAAAATAGCGATGGGCTTAAAATCAGACGGCGTAAAAAGTTTAAACTATGCTTTATTGAGCCAAGCAATGGACGATGTTTTTAAAAACAGAACCTTAAAAGTATCTGACGAACAAGCTGGGCCAACCATCAGTAGTTTTTTAAAGAAAATTAGCGAATCTAAATTTGCTGCGGCAAAAGATTCTGGCATTACTTTTTTAAACAACAACAAAAAAAACCAAAAAATAACCACTTTACCTAGCGGCTTACAATATGAAGTAATTACCATGGGAACTGGATTAAAACCGGCAGCTACTGATGAGGTTACGGTACATTACAAAGGAACATTAGTTAACGGGAAGCAGTTTGATAGTTCTTATGACAGAAACGAGCCTTTGACTTTACCTTTAAATAACGTAATACCAGGCTGGACAGAAGGCGTCCAATTAATGCCAATAGGCTCCAAATTCCGTTTTTACATCCCATACCAACTAGGTTACGGAGAACGTGGGGCAGGACAAGATATTCCTCCATTTAGCACCCTGATTTTTGATATTGAGTTATTAAAAATCGGTAAATAACATTTAAGATTTGATTAAAAAAGGGCTGCGAAAAGCAGCCCTTTTTTGTTGAAAAAAATTCTCTAAATCTTGATTAGCAGGATTAAAAAGATGCAACAGCCTAAGTTAGATTATTAAATGTGCGAGTGTGTTAGTTTGCGCATTGTTATAAATTAGATTACAGCGTTAACGATAGAAGTGATAGCTTTTTTTGCTCTTACCGTTACGCAAATAGCAAAAAAACTAAAACGGATAGCGTGTTAAAACGCCCAAATTTAAATTTAGTAGCCATTAATAATCGAACTCCTCAGGTTAATAAGTTGTTTAACGGATAGAAAATATCTAAATCTTGATCAATAAGATTAAAAGATAAATAGAGTGTTTGACGGATACAAAATATCTGAATCTTGATTAGGTTTATTTTAATGAATTTGTTTACAAACTCATTAAGATATTTTAAGGATAAACTCTTTAACTCCTTTTAAAATTATGTAACGTTTACATTGGTAAAATAGGTTAATTTTCAAATTACAAATACATTTTGTGCAAGCCTATTATGAAGAAAAAAAATCAGATGAACTCGTTATTGCTAATAAAGAGCTCCCTCTTCAAAAATAGAAAAAAAAGATAGGGCGGCTAAGTTAGCTATCGCTAACAAAGAACTTATTTTTTAAGGTAAAGAGAAAGAAAACAGAGCAGCGGAATTGGTTATTGTAAATAAAACCCTATTTTTCATCACAAAAATATAACTAACATTTAAAAGTCGTGAATAATGTCATCTCCTTTAAAAAAATGTGATATTTACATGGACAAAAAAAGTTGACCTTGTGGCTTTGAATATATTTTGTAATACCCTAATATGGAGAAAAAAAAATCAGATGAACTTTTTATTGCCAATAAGGAGCTTGCACTTCAAAAACAGGAAAAAAAAGATAGAGCGGCTGAGTTAGCTATCGCTAACGAAGAACTTATTTTTCAAAGTAAAGAGAAAGAAAACAGAGCAGCGGAATTGGTTATTGCTAACAAGGAGCTTCGTTTTCAAAATAAAGAAAAAGAAAACAGGGCAGCAGAACTAGTAATAGCTGATAAAGAACTGGCATTTCAAAATGATGAAAAAGAAAATAGAGCAGCAGAGTTGGTTATTGCTAATAAAGAGCTTGTTTTTCAAAATGAAGAAAAAGAAAATAGGGCAGCAGAATTAGTTATTGCCAATAAAGAATTGGCATTTCAAAATGAAGAAAAAGAAAATAGGGCGGCGGAATTGGTCATTGCCAATAAAGAATTGGCATTTCAAAATGATGAAAAAGAAAATAGAGCTGCAGAATTAGTTATTGCTAATAAAGAGCTTGTCTTTCAAAATGAAGAAAAAGAAAGTAGGGCTGCAGAATTGGTTATTGCTAATAAGGAGCTTGTTTTTCAAAATGAAGAAAAAGAAAATAGAGCAGCAGAATTAGTTATTGCTAATAAAGAACTAGCATTTCAAAATGTAGAAAAAGAGAATAGAGCAGCAGAATTGGTTATTGCTAATAAGGAGCTTGTCTTTCAAAATGAAGAAAAAGAAAATAGGGCGGCGGAATTAGTTATTGCTAACAAAGAGCTGGCTTTCCAAAATGTAGAAAAAGAAAATAGAGCAGCAGAGTTGGTTATTGCTAATAAAGAGCTTGTTTTTCAAAATGTAGAAAAAGAAAATAGAGCAGCGGAATTAGTTATTGCTAACAAAGAGCTGGCTTTTCAAAATGAAGAAAAAGAAAATAGAGCAGCAGAATTGGTCATTGCTAATAAAGAATTGGCTTTTCAAAATTTAGAAAAGGAAAAAAGGGCTGATGAGTTAGTCTTTGCTAACAAGGAACTTAAGCAGGCTGAAGATGATATCCGTAAACTAAATGATGAATTAGAAAACAAAGTAATTGAACGTACAGCTCAATTAGAATCTGTTAATAAAGAGCTGGGCTCTTTTTCCTATTCTGTATCACACGATTTAAGAGCGCCTATAAGAGCGATTAATGGATATTCAAAAATTTTGGTGGAAGATTATGCGGAAAAATTTGATGCTGACGGAGAAAAAGTGCTTCATTCCATTATGCATAATTCAAAAAAAATGGGTGACCTTATTGACGATTTGCTGGCATTTTCTAAATTAGGAAGAAAACAAGTGACTGTTTCTGAGGTTAATATGAGTAATCTTGTGAAGTATCTAACGGATGAATTAATATTTGACGAAGCTGAAAACTTACCAGCATTTACTATCAAATTGCTTCCTGATGCCAAAGGAGATCAGTCTTTGATTAAACAGGTATGGATAAATCTTATTTCTAATGCTATAAAATATTCAAAGTACAAGCCAATAACAACCATAGAAATTGGTAGTTATGAAAAAGATAACCTTGTGGTGTATTATGTTAAAGATGAAGGGGCTGGTTTTGATATGCGATATTATGATAAACTTTTTGGGGTTTTTCAACGCTTACATTCGCAGGAAGAATTTGAGGGAACAGGAATCGGCCTGGCGATTGTACAAAAAATAGTACATAGGCATGGCGGGACTGTTTGGGCAGAATCAACATTAAATAAAGGTACCTGTTTTTACTTCAGTTTACCTGTTATAAACAATTAAGCAATTAAAGCATAAACAATGAATTACGACGAAGTTGAAATATTATTTGTTGAGGATAGCGTAGATGATGCAATTCTCACTATCAGAGCACTTACAAAAAGTGGGTTTATCAATAAACTTCTTCATGTAAAAGATGGAGCAGAAGCACTTGACTTTATTTTTTGCAAAGGATTGTATGCTTTACGGAAAAGCAAAGAATATCCAAAACTAATATTGCTGGATCTAAAGATGCCAAAAGTAACAGGTATGGAGGTGCTAGAGAAAATAAAATCGGATCCGGACTTAAAATCTATTCCTGTGGTAATTCTTACTTCTTCTAAAGAAGATCCAGATATAAAAAAATGCTATGCTTTGGGTGCCAATAGTTATATAGTAAAACCTGTTGCCAGCGATAACTTTTTTTCTGCTATAAAAGAGATTGGGATGTATTGGATGATTTTAAGTGAGCCGCAGCATTAGTGGAAAAATGAATTGAATTCTTTTCGAAAAGTATGAGTATTCTACTAGAAATGATGTACAGTAACAAACAACGTTGCAATAGTTTAAATTGATGAAAGCCGATTTTAAAATACTTATTCTCGAAGACAATCAACATGATGCCAATTTGCTAACCCGCGAATTGAAAAAAGCAGGACTTTGCTTCACTTTCGAAATTGTTCAAACACGGGCAAAATTTGAGTATGCGCTTCAACACTTTAATCCCGATTTAATATTATCAGATTATTCACTTCCTTCATTTGATGCTGCAACAGCGTTTAAGATTAAACAAAATAAATTTCCACATATCCCTTTTATTATTGTTTCGGGCATTATCGGAGAAGAAAATGCAGTTGAGTTAATTAAAAATGGAGTTACCGATTATGCTTCCAAGGATAAGTTGTTTTCATTAATTCTCAAAATAAAACGGGCTTTAAAGGATGCTGAAGAAAGAAAAGAAAAAGAAATTATTGCAGAAAAATTAAAAGAACAGACGGCAGCTTTAATCATTGCCAACAATGAACTTCATGAAAATTCTCAACTGCAGATTAAGCAAGAAGAAAAAGTAAGGATGATTAATACCGATCTTTTATTATTGAATCAGCAGTTGGAAGAACGCGTGGAACAACGTACAAAAGCTTTGGCAAAAAGCGAGAAACAATTTCGGGATATGATGGAAACAATTCCACAAATTGCATGGACAAACACTATTGATGGAGAAGTTACTTTATATAACCAACGATGGTACGATTATACGGGTCTTGATTATGATAATAGTAAAGGGTGGGGTTGGTTGTCAGTCATTCATCCTGAAGATAAGCAATCTACTTTGGATCAATACAAATTGATTTTAAAAAATAATATAGGTGGAGAGTTTCAAAATCGGCAAATACGTAAAGATGGTATTGAACGCTGGCACCTTAATCGTATAATGCCTATTAAAAATGAAGAAGGCAAAGTACAATTATGGTCTGGAACCGCTACAGATATCCACGAACTTAAACTATTACAACAACAAAAAGATGATTTTATTAGTATTGCAAGTCATGAGCTTAAAACGCCCATCACGAGTTTAAAAGCTTCCCTGCAATTGTTGAACCGGATAAAAAATGAGCCCACTGCTGCTATGTTGCCTGGCCTGATAGATGTGGCTAATAAAAGCTTAGATAAAGTTATTATACTTATTGAATACCTGCTAGACGCAAGCAACGTCAATGAAGGACAGCTTCTATTAAATCAAAAGTTATTTACACTTTCCCAAGTAATTGAAGAGTGCTGCCATTCAATCAGTATTGAAGGCAAATACAATATCCTTACCGAAGGAGATATGGAACTTCAGGTATACGCAGATGCCGAAAGGATTAATCAAGTTGTAATCAACTTGGTTACTAACGCCGTAAAGTATGCATCCGAATCTAAAGAAATCATAATCAAAATTGAAAAAGTTAGTGATATGGCTAAAGTATCTGTTATAGATAAAGGACAGGGTATTTCTTCTGAAAAACTGGCTCATTTATTTGATCGCTATTACCGAGCCGATAATAGTGGTAGTCAATATTCTGGTTTAGGGCTTGGCCTTTACATTTCTTCCGAGATTATAAAAAAACATAATGGCCAAATAGGTGTGTGTAGTGAATTAGGTAAGGGAAGCACTTTTTGGTTTACATTACCTTTCAGTCATTCTGCCTAAAAATAGACAGGAAGCGAAC